>JACRPD010000026.1:17665-38459 GCA_016214105.1 Candidatus Magasanikiibacteriota bacterium | reverse complement strand
AGTTTGCTCGCTCGCCCCGCCGGAGTTTATCCCGCACGGCGATGCGGGAGCGGGTCTCGCTTCGCAAAAAGCCCTGCCCTCCTGCGCTTTTTCAGCTACGGCGGGTAAATATTTCGGAATTAAATCGTAAGGTCGGACAAATTCAAATTCAGTTTTTCGGGAAAGCAAACGGCGGTTCGTTCCAATTTTTTCCGTCAATGATTTTATTTCATAAAAATCATTGGACAAAGCAAGTTTTTCGGCGTGGTGAGCGGTTTTTATGAAGTCCCGCAAAGGTTCAATCCAATTGCTTCCCTTTCGCCCAAAATCAGACTTTCTTTTGTTGAGGTCTGTTTTTGTTTTGATGAGTTCGTCCTTTTTCACAAGGTAAGTTTCTTTTTCAATTGAGCCGTCCAGAAAAGCGTTGACCAGCTTATCAAGTTTTATTTCCGCTTCTTTTATTCTCTCGTCAATATTTTGGGCGAAAGATTGCGCCGACTGGGCGTTGTCTCTTTCCCAAACATCAACTTGAGCGTTCATCTTTTCCGCCCAGTCGTCGCCAAGAGCGACATTTTGAAGCCGTGATTTTAATTGTTCGGCGAGCAAGTCCTCGCGTAAATATCGCTGGCTACATTTGCCGAGCTTTTTCGTGCAACGATAATAGCGGTATGTTCCGCCATGTCCGTGGGCAAATTGCGCGGTAATGGCTCCGCCACACTCGCCACAAGTCAAAAGTCCGACAAATGGGAAGTTATGCCTCTTTTTACTTTTGCGAGGTCTTGCCCGCTGTTTTAATACTTTCTGGACGGCTTCAAAAGTCGCGCGTGTTATAATTGCCGGAAAACCGCCCTCATAGCTTTCGCCGTTGTGTTTGATAATTCCAAGATAAACGGGATTAGTCAGCATTCGTTGCAAAGTCGCTTTGCAGATCGGTTTTCCGGTTCCGCTCACCTCGCCCCAAAAACTCAGACGTTGGCCCAAAGATTCCAAAGTATGACGGCCTTGCGAAAATTCCTCAAACGCCTTGGCAACGCACCTTGATTTTGTCGGTTCCGGTTCAATGGTTCTCGTTTTAGGATTATTCACATAGCCGAACGGCGCAAGGCCGGGCCACTCTCCCCGCCTGAGTTTTTGGCGAATCCCGCACTTTACGTTTTCCGACAAATTGTCGGAATAATATTTTGATTGGCCAAAGGCGACTTGAAGCATGAAAAGCCCTTGCGGAGTTGGCTCAAACCAAAAAGTGGGAAAGCGCAAAGAAACGATCTTGCCGATGTCTATACTGTAAATTATTTATCCGCCGTCAACGGAATTTCTTGCCAAGCGGTCGGGGTGCCACGCAATAAGTCCGATTGGCTCTTTGCTCTCGTGAACTTTGCTCATCATTTGGTTAAAAATTTCTCGGCCGGGTTTCTTTGCGCTTTTTGATTCAATAAATGTTTCCGCAATTTCTATGTTTTCCCGCTTGGCAAATTCCGCCAACTCCGCGAGCTGGGCTTCGATAGACATAACTTGTCTTTCTTCATCTTCCGTTGATTTGCGAGCGTAGAGAAAAAATTTTGTTTTCATAATGTTCACTCATTAATTATAAGTCGCCTTTGGCCATTGCGCCTACGGCGCAAAAGCGCGGGATTACCTGCCTGCCGTCAGGCAGGAAAAACTTGCTTTGTATTCCGCCTTTGGCGGAATGGAAAAAATTGGAACGAACCGCCGTTTGCTTTTCCGAAAAACTGAATTTGAATTTGTCTGACCTTACGATTTAATTCCGAAATATTTACCCGCCGTAGCTGAAAAAGCGCAGGAGGGCAGGGCTTTTTGCGAAGCGAGACCCGCTCCCGCATCGCCGTGCGGGATAAACTCCGGCGGGGCGAGCGAGCAAACTCTTTCCTCTGAAAATTTGAAATGTCTTGATTGGTCGCAATTACTGAACGAAGCTCGAACCTTTTTTGAACGGAACTGATGGCGCGCTTCGCGCGCCAAACTGAACGCTCGGGCGGGCAAAAAGGAAGGGGGTTGGGGGGAAGGAATTTTTGCCCGCCCTCGCTTTCCGCCGCCGCCGAATTTCGTATTTCGCTTTGCGAAATGCGCCGCCGTAAATTTTGCTTGCCTCGCCCGCCCTTGCGCGCACAACAATTTTACTTCCCTTGTTCATATGTATCATTATAATACAACATTGCCCAATAATGCAACAAGCGGTATAATGGGGATAACTATATGGCGGAAATATCAACAAAACTCGGTCAAAATTTAAAGCGGATGAGAATCGCTAAAAAATTGTCGCAAGGAGCAATCTCCCGAAAATTGGAAGTTCATCGAGCATATATTAGTGGGATTGAAAACGGTAAAAGAAACCCGACACTTGCGACAATTCAGAGGTTAGCCATTGCGCTTGGCGTTTCGGCTGATGAGTTATTGAAATAAAAAATATATGGACAAATTCCTAAAAACAAAAATTTTGATCATTTTAATAATTTTGGTTGTTTTATTTTCTATAAGTTCTAATTTTGAAAAGAATAACGTTCTTGCTCAAGTCGCGTCTATATCATACAAATTCACAAAATCTCTATATCGCGGAATAAAGAACGATGAAGTAAGAGCATTACAGGAATTTCTTAAGCAATCCCCAGAGATTTATCCGGAAGGATTGGTTACTGGCTATTTCGGTCCATTAACCGAAGCGGCGGTCAAAAAATTGCAAGAAAAATATGGCATAGAAACCGTTGGCATTGTCGGACCAAAAACAAGGCAGAAATTAAATGAACTTTTTGTCGCACAGCAAAAAATTACAAAAATAGATGAGAAGACAGTAAAACCCGAGGAGAAAAAAGAAGTCCTGCCGACTCCGGCGCCAGACATAACGAAACCAGTTCCTCCGTTAGTAACACCAGTAAAACCAATGCCTTCACCAACACCAAAAATTTCGGCATGCGGAAATCAAATTTGCGAAGTAGATGAGACATCGGAAAGTTGCCAATCCGATTGTGCTATTTCTCTAAATAATTGCATGGCCGTACTTAAAAACGGGGACAGTTCTAAAAAACTTGACCTTGTGTTTTTAGCCGATAGTTTTCCTGCTTCAAAATTAGCTCATTTCGTTACGGATATTGTTCCTGTATATAGCGGCATTCGTGAGGGCAGTAGGGGAATTTTAGCGCGCGAACCGTTCAAATCCGCCAAAGCAAAATTCAATATCTGGGCGATTCCGATAGCAGAAATTTTTGATTGCGCTAAAATTAATTGCCACAGATCGTGGCTTGGCGGTGAAACCTATACCAGATTGATGATTGCGCTTTCGCGATGTCAGTTTGATTTTGATGAGGTAGTTGTAGTCAAGTACGCCCCCTCTATCGGTAAAATATTCGGATTCATTGGTGAAAAATTTACTTACGAATATTACACTCCCAACGATTGGCTTCAAGCGAAAAACAATAACGCCGATATACTACTGCATGAGTTTGCACATAGTTTTGCTAAATTTAATGACGATTATGGAGGAATGAAAAGCTTTAACTCTTCAGACATGCCATATCAAGGAGGGACCAATGAGATGGTTGGTTGCGATACGGCAGGATGCCCCCGATGGTGCAGTGGCACACCACGTTATTCTTATAAGGACTATGCGCCGGAATGTTTTGGCCTAAATGAAACCAACTGCAAGAATAAGGACAGCTGTGTATGGATACCAGATTTTATAACTCAAGAGTTTCAGAATAAAATTAATCCTTACTATAGCGGGACATCTTGCGTTGCGCAGCGAAGCGATAAAGATAATGGCATAAACTGTTTAGCGGAAACGGGCTGTTATCAGGGATGCGGCGGCGGTCACGCAAATTGGTGGAGAAGCGCGAATCGTTCAATTATGACAGGCGACTATTCTGAAGAATTTAGCGGTTATCATAAAAAAATAATAAATGAGGCCCTTATGAAATACGAATAATGAAAACAAAAATATTCTTGGGAAAGGAGTATTAAAATTTTAGATATTTGATATAATTAAAAATATGAGCAACATCTCAAATCGCATCTTTGCATTTATTTTCTTCATGATAGTTTTGTTGTTGCTGCTTTGGGTGCCTACCTGGACGAAAATAAACGTGGGAGATGCTCCGGGGGTAGTTTACAGTCCTCCATGGATTGGATTTCTTGTTATTCTTTTTGGCTTGGCATACGAAATATTCAGGCCAAGCTTGAATCTAAAAAAAGACACAAATTGGAAATGGATTTTAGTGGGAGCTTTTCTTTTTTTGATTATATTGACAATGATTTTTGTTCAGGAGATTTGGATGCCGTACAAACAAGGATATTCTATCTCTGGAATGAAGAGTTTTGAATTTCCGCTCGGAAGTGGCGATATCAGTGTTTGGCCGCAACTTTTGTGGGACTTTCTTAATGTTCATTTTACAGATACGACAGTTTTGGCTTTATTGTTTGGAATTCTGTTTCTGACAAAATCAACTCCGCAAACATCAAAAAGTTACAAGATGATATTAATTGGCGCAGTAATATTTACGGCGTTTTTGATGTTTGGACATTTCGCATTTTTAATCTCCGGCATAGACTCGACTGGAGGATATTATTCCAGATTTACCAGAATGGAATTGCTTAGCCAATGGTGGTTTCAGTGGGACTTCTGGTCCGAACTGGTAATTTTAGTGGGCGCGGTGTGGCTACTTTTTAAAGGTAAGAGGCCCATGGCGATCGCTAAAACGAATTAGTCGATTAAAAAAATGGCGTTGCTCGGCGCGTCCCGCTTTGCGGGGTACGAAATTCGGCGGCGGCGGAAAGCGAGGGCGGGCAAAAATTCCTTCCCCCCAACCCCCTTCCTTTTTGCCCGCCCGAGCGTTCGGTTTTCTGCTCCGCCTTTGGCGGAGCAATCAGCCGGAGTTTTGTTCAAAAAAGGTTCGAGCTTCGTTCAGTAATTGCGACAAAAACAAAAAACACCCTCTCCGGATGTTTTTTGTTTTCTCAAAATACTTCGTTAATATTTTCGTTATTCAATCGCTCTCTTCAACTCCTCCACCTTATCCGTCTTTTCCCACGAAAACTCCTCGCGGCCGAAGTGGCCGTAAGCGGCGGTAGCGCGATAAACCGGCTTGAGTAAATCCAAATACTGTATGATTTTACCCGGACGCAAGTCAAATACTTTTCTAATCGCGTCAACTAATTTCTCGCCGCTGACTTTTCCCGTGCCGAAAGTATTGATACCGACTGACGTTGGTTCTGCGCGGCCGATGACATAGGCGAATTGCACTTCGCACTTATCTGCCAAATCAGCGGCGACGATATTTTTTGCGACATAACGCGCCATGTAAGCGGCCGAACGGTCAACTTTGGACGGGTCCTTGCCTGAAAAACAGCCGCCGCCATGCCGGCCCATGCCGCCGTAAGTGTCAACAATAATTTTCCTGCCGGTCAAACCTGTGTCGCCATGCGGTCCGCCGATGACAAACTTACCAGTCATGTTGATAAAGAATTCAGTCGCGTCATCAACATAATTACCGCACACTGGTTTAATCACTTGGTTAATAATATCAGCGCGCAACTGTTCCAAAGTTATATCCGGATTGTGCTGGCCCGCGATAACGACATTATGCAATCGCGTCGGCTTGCCGTTAATATATTCAACCGCTACTTGTGTCTTGCCATCTGGACGAAGATACTTCAGTGTCCCGTCCTTGCGGACTTCAGCCAAACGCCGCGCTAATTTATGCGCTAACATAATCGGCAATGGCATCAGCTCTGGTGTTTCTTTACAGGCAAAACCAAACATCAGACCCTGATCTCCAGCTCCTTGTTCTTCAATACTTTGTTTGGAAACACCCTGATTGATATCCGGTGATTGACCGTGAATGGAAACCAAGACACCGGCATGTTCGGCGTCAATGCCAAATTCAGGATCAGTGTAGCCGATATTTTCCAAGACCTCGCGGGTGGTTTTTTGCACGTCAACATAACCGCGCGTGGTAACTTCGCCTCCAACAATAACTAAACCGGTGGTGGTAAAACATTCCACGGCCACGTGGGAGGTTGGATCCTGCGCGATTAAAGTGTCCAAAATCGCGTCTGAAATTTGGTCACAAATTTTGTCTGGATGGCCCTCGGTGACCGACTCTGATGTGAATAATATTTTTTCGCTCATATTTTTAAGGTAAATAAAAACAACGTTAAAATGCGTTGTCCAAGAAGATAGAGGGGAAGTTGTTGAGCAGTAATCTCGCCTATCGACCAAAGCAAGATATAGACCGATCAACAACAAACACCATTTTCTTGAACGAGTGAATTATACCACATTCAACGCGCTTTGTCAATAGGATTATTTAAGCAGGGTCTCCATCAACTTTTTCGCTTCGTTTGAAAAAAAACGCTTCACCTGTTTCCAGTTGGCGGAAAAAAACAATTTTGGCTCAGGATCATTTTCCGCGTCCGCGAAATAAACCAAACTTTTAATAATGTGGTGGTAATTATGCGCTATTGTCGGATACTGCCGCTTTAAACGAAAAAAAACATCACGCAATGGTTCTCTATTTTTTATATACCAAAACAAATCAAAAAAATCTCTTTTTTTGCCGCGCTGACTGATCGCCACCATTTTCATTACAGCAATATCGGCTATGTCTAACACGCGCACATTGCCATACCACAAACTTGGCTTGGCAGGCACAAAAAACGGATAAGCGATAAAACTTACCTTAGCGCCAAATAATTCGCCGTAAATAGTGCCTTCTTTCAGCATTGTCGTTTTCCAGTCTTTTGGTGAAAAATGGGGTAATAATTTTCCGGCGCTAAAATCTTTTTGCGGAGTAAAAAAATCTAAATCCACTGAACAACGATTTCCGACTTGCAGAGCCATCGCGGTTCCGCCGGCTAAATACCAATTTGTTTTTTTAAGCCACACCTGCTTAGCAAGCCAGTTAAGCGCTTTCTGCGTCGGCGCCGGCAACACGTCAATATGCCAGTTCATCTGTTTTGAAGCAAAAGTTTCCATAAATTTTTTGTCTCATGGCGCAGACATCTGGATTTAAAAATTGTCTGCCGTAAAAGTGATTTTGGATATTTTTGATAAAGCCACTTCACTTCGCTATCATTGCCAAAATCCAAAATCCGCTCAATTATGTATTTAGCGTGTTTTTGAGGGTCTATCTTCTTTGGGTCGGTGTCCCAAAACAATGCCTGCCTAAAACGAATATTTTTACTGTTTTACAGGTATATAATAGCACAAAATGAGGAAAAAATCAAGCGCCATGATCGTCAAGAAACTTTTTCAACGCAACCAAATCTTTCTTATCATTATCATAATAAAAAGCATTGATGCCAATTTTTTATAATTTAACCCTGATAGTAGTCCGCTACGAGCGGACACTACAGGGCAAGCAATTTAACAGTTTAACAATTTAACAATTAAAATAATCGAAAAACGCTATACACCCCTCCCACCGCCAACAATAATATCAGCAACGCGACCAAAAGCCAAGTGTGGTGCAGTTTGTATGGTCCGACTGGTAAATCACCCTTGCGTTTGGCTTGCCAGTAAATTAAAATAATCAACAACATTTCCGTGCTGAAAAACACGCCGCCGATTAAATCAATCGCCGCGATAAAACCGCGCAAACCTAACAGATACATAATCATCGGCACGCCGCACACGAGAAGCGACGCTTTCCAAGTGGACACGCGATAATCCCAGCGCAGAGAATCCCTGAAAAACAAACTATTGGTGATAAAACTCGTGGCCATTGCCAGCGCGGCAAAGATATTGCCGAGCCAGAACACGCTTTTGCCGATTTTATTTCCCAAGCCGATTGTCGCGATTTCAGTCGTCTCCGCGCCGGTTACGCCCAAGACCACCAGCGCGAAAACCAAATAAACCGCCAAAATCAGCCCGCCGGCGATTAAAATCGCCTTGCGGAAAAGCCGTTTATCGCCGCCCAACAAGCTGCGCGCCTCCAACACTGAACCACTGCCAGAAAACGCGAACAAAATCACTCCAAAGGGCAATAAAAGATACGCCCAGTTATGATAAGAAAAATTCACCAATTCCATGTTAGGCGTGGACACGGTTATGATGAAAGTGATGACTGACAAAAGCAGCAAACTTAAAATCAAATCAGCCACCTTGACCACGCGCAAACCGATGAAAACCAAGAAAAAACCAAAGGCCCAAAACATTACGCTCCATCCCAAAGGCGAACCGCCGAACAGCGCGGCCAATGACTCGCCTTCGCCGATGATATAAACATCCAAAATGCCGAAACCAACCAGATAAACCAAAACAGCCATCAGCCACTTCCCTGCTCGTCCTAAATACTTGCCTGCTAATCCCACCAACTGAAAATCGCCTTTAGTACGCACCGCGATTTCGCCAACAAGCAGATTAAAGCCGATCATTAGCCCGCCAATCGCGAACAGATAACAGACGCCTATCACGCTTCCCACTTTAGCTATCGCGTATGGCAAGCCCAAAATGCCAGCGCCGACTGTGCCGGAAAAAATCAAAGCAATGGCTTGAGATAAGCTTATTCTTCTGCGAAACACGCCGAGGTGCTGTTCAACCCATTCTTTATCTAAACGATGATAGTTGAAGCCGAACATAGTTTTATTTTCAAAAACGTTGCTACAAGTATATCATGAAATTGACAAAATAAAAAAAAATTCATATAATGCCCCTGTCAAAGACGTTGACTCAAACGGACAATTAGCTCAGCTGGTTAGAGCGCCTCGTTTACACCGAGGAGGTCATAGGTTCAAATCCTATATTGTCCACAAAATGAAGGGATTTTTACCCCGTCGGATGACTGGGGCGAATCCTTTGGCGCACACGAAAATCAAAGAGTGACAACACGTCTCCCCCCTACGAAGGGGGGAACAAGGGGGGTGTTCGCCAATCGCGGTTCACTTGTTGGTTTGCAGAAAACTTTTGATATAATTTTCTATCTCTACTAACACACCTTCTAAATCGTCCTTCACTCTCTCATCATCAAACCGCAAAATATTCAAGCCCAAACTCTTGAGATAATTAACACGTCTTTTATCATACGCCTCTTTCCCCTCGTGGCTGATACCATCTATTTCAATCACTAGTTTTAATTCTAAACAAAAAAAATCGGTTATGAAGTTGCCGATTGGTTTCTGTCGCATGAATTTGTAGCCCCGAACGCGTCTGTTTCGTAAACAATGCCACAACATCCTTTCGGCATAAGTGCGACCTTTGCGTCTTAATTTACTGGCGCGCGATGTTAATCTGGGGTTATATTTTATTTTCATGGTTGATGTTTTTGTACGAAACGATGTCCCCGAGCGAACACCTCCTCTGTCTCCCCCTTCGTAGGGGGAGAACCCTTAATCCAGCTTCTTTTTTATAATCTCCCAATACCTCCCATCCCCCTGCTTTTCCTTCATCCAATACCACCACTCCACTCCCCACAAGTAAGCGCGGGAGGCGCCGGTATGTTGGACGAAATCAAGATGTTTTTGCAAACGTTCCGGATTCATGCTTTTTTCCTGTTCTTCAATAGCAGTATTAGTGGGGTTGCTATTGGTGAACCATGGCTCGGCTTGCAATTCTGAAACAAAAAAATCATCATAACTCCGGCCGAACAAACCGGCTTTTAATTTATAAAAACCGGCTGGCAGCCAATTATAGCGCCAGTACCAACCACCGGGTGTTATCACAATGCGGTAAACCGTGGTGCCAAAAATATCGCCCGCTCGGCTGGCCGAAATCCACGTGCTCAATTCACCGCTGTCAGTTACCATTATCTTATGTCGCATATCAAGCGAGCGGACTAAATCAATTTCTTCTTTTACCAAACCCTCGTCAAAATTTTTACATTCGCCAAAACGAAATTTTATGTATGGCTCATTTTCCACTTGCCAAATTTCCAGCGCTGGGTGATTGCGATAACGCTCCACAACATATTTAACATAGTCCTTTGCCGCCTGCTTATACTCATCTCCGCTCAAATCATTCGCCCAACCAGGCACATGGCACTCTGGCCAGCGAGGCGCTTTTTGACCAACCACTAAAGCGACTTTAACGCCGCGCTTCGCGGCTTCTAACATCTGCCAATCAACAAAATCACTGTTTTTCTTGTCTTTTTCCGGTTCGGTCTCACTCCAAGTGGCGGAAACGCGGATATATTTTGGTTTTAATTCATCCAACATAGCCAGATACGTCTGCTTCCAATCCAAACCTAACGATTCCGCGTGCTCTTTGCTAAAACTGATGCCGTAGTCAACCTTGTATGACTGGATGCTGGCGAGCCAAAGAAGGGCGTACACCAAAACTATGATAATTAGGACTGAAAGCATAATTTTTTTAAGCATAATGAAGTGGGTGGGTGATAAATGATGAATGATAAATGATATTACTTGTAGTCTATCACTTATCATCTATCATTTATCATCTATCATTTATCATCTATCATTTATCATCTATCATTTATTCGCCACATTTATCATCTATCATTTATCATCTATCATTTATCATCTATCATTTATCATCTATCATTTATCATCTATCATTTATCATCTATCATTTATCATCTATCATTTATCATCTATCATTTATTCGCCAACCGTAATTCCTCGCCACTACACCATAAACACCAGCCCAATCACCACTAAAACCAACGCGATTAACTCCACAACCAACTCTTTCTTCGTGAAATATTCTTTAAATACCCGCGGCAATAATTTTGTCAAAAGCAAAACCATGACAAACATCAGAACAAACTGCAAACCGCTTATCGCTCCGACTAAAGTAACAATGCCGATGGCCATGGCATACTGAATCAACACATTGGAAAGCACTGAAAAAACTTTATCAGCCGCGATAATCCAACCAGCGTGGCGCCGGGCGTAAGTTTTTGGTTTGGTTTTAGCCCCGCCTCCGTCCGCCCGGTGCGGACTACGGCGGGCAAGGGCGGCGCGCACGGTTGGCGACAGTAAAATCAAAAGACCTACAAAACCAGTAGTGGCGCGTGTCCAAATTAACGCGGTCCAAAACGGATAAATGCCGTATAAATACTTGGCGCTGACGTGCGAAATGGCAAACAACAGACCGGAAACAATCGCCCACAAAAAACCAACATGGAAACCGCTGTGCTTGCGGCTTTTTTCAAATGACAAAAGCAGGGAAGCAAAAATTAAAATCACAATCCCGCCGATTTGCAATCCCGACAATTTTTCGCCCAAAAACTGCCAGCCCAAAACATAAAGAAAAATCGTCACCATCGCGCCATTGAACGGCCCGATGTGCGTGACTTCGCCGTGATGAACGGAAATGTAAAAAGTCCAAAGCGCGAAACCGAAAGCGACGCCGGAGACAATCGCCCACAGCCAATCCATCCCCGCCAACAAATCAAAACCGATAAACGGCCACGCTATCAGCGCGCCGAACATTATTATTGTTGAATAAAAAGTATATACCACCGGCTTGCTGACGGACTTTTGGACAATCAACTTATCAAGGATGAAAACGATTGCCAGCAGAAAATAACCCAAAATAGCTATAAAAAACCACATAAATTCAAGATACTAATATACGAATGGTACTAATGATACGAATTATATACTAATATTTGTAGTCAAAGGGCATTAGTATACCATTAGCCTGCCTGCCGGTAGGCAAGTATCATTGGTAAGATTAGTATATTGGTATCTTTTATTACAACAGGTGTATATCTTCAATCTCGCTCCTCTTCCCGCGCAAGACGACTTCTTCAATATGATAAGCGCCGTTGCGCGGAGCGTCCAAAAATCCGTTCATCGCCGCTTCGGCCAGCCAGCCGGATTTCAGCCAGTCAAACAGCCACTCGTGCGTGTATTTCGGGTCTTCCTGCTGAACGCCGGCGCCGGTTGATTCCAGCCATGACTTGTTAAACACTTCCTGCGAGCCGACAGTCGGCGCCATAATTATCGGCAGACCAAGGCCGGCGTAAAAAGACAGTTCGCTTGGTTTAGTCCATAAAACATCAGTAGTCAACAAAATCTGATTGAATTTTTTGAAATATTCCAACTTATTATCAGCAAACAAAATGCTGACATGGCCGTTTTGCTTTTTCAGCAATCCCAACTCTTTAATCACGCGCTGGTAAAATAAATAAACGTCGTTGCGCGTGCCGGCGACAAGATTTAATCTCACCAAGCCCTTATCAACATGGTGGCGCAAGCTGGTCAAAATCTGCGCGCCCAAATCTTTTTGCGCGCCAGCCCCGCCCACAGCGAAAGTAATTGTCAATGGATGCCGGACTTCAGAACCAAATGGACGATAACTATCTCCCAAAAATTCCTCCAATGTTTCATGATACTTTTTGCGATACCGGCCGTCCGGATCCAGATGAGCCACTCGCTCGCCTAAACTTTTTTTCAACACCCTCAAATCGCGGCCCCCGATATTTTCTTTTGGCAAAGGAAAACCGGTGATAAAAATTTGGTCGGCTTTAACGCCATACAACCCCAACCGCTCTTTAACGCGGCGATTCGGCACCAAATACTTTATCCGGCTTTTGGCCGGAACCAGCGGCGCCCAGGCGCGCGACACATCAGTGTCGCAACAAAGCAAATAAATATCGCCTTTGTAGCCATGCTCTTCGGCAAAATAGGCGGGAGAAAAAAACGCGCTGACTAATGGCAGAGGGCTTTTATTTAACCGCTCAATCAAATCCTTGCCCCACCCCTTCCTTATCATTGAATATATGCTTCTTAATTGAAACGTAGGCCGCGACAAATCGCGCTTGGGATAAAACGGCTCAATCCGCTGAAAATAATCCATGACTGAAAACAGCCGCTCCCCCACCAGCGGCCAATTTTTTACCCTTGAAACGCTCTCGTATAATTTTCGCCCGCTTTCCCAGCGCCGGCGGTCAGCATTTGGAATCCCAGCGTAATGATTGGCGTTGATTATCGCCTCTTCGCTTTTAACCCCGTCTAAACCAACGGCAAAATCCCGCAACGGAAAAGCCGCGCGCTGATGGCCATAGCCCATGTCAACAGTTACCACATAAGCGCTTGAATTGGTAGATGGTTTTTGTAGCATATTGGTGCTTTAATTATATCATAAAAAACCAACATAATGAATGACGGATGATAAATGATAGGTGATAGGTGACAGGTGATAACAATTTAGCAATTTAACAATGGGACAATGGGACAATTCAGTGGTCACTCTCTCAAACTCACCTCATACACCACTTGCTCCAACCGATGCGCGGATTGCTTGGCTTGGTCAAATTTCGTGCGCAGATAACTGGTCAAATTAAATTCAATCAACTCCCCGATAATTTCTTGCGCCATGCCATTGCATTTTTTGACTGTTTTAATGTCGTGTTCGGTAGCGGCTTTAATGGCGAAACGATACAATTCACCCGGCACATCGCACAAGCCGGCCAGATAGACCTCGCCGTCAACCGCGAAGATTTTTATCTCGCCGATTTTCCCGCTGGTGACAAAATCAAAAAACAATTTTGCCTCAACATATTCTTCTAGAGCGGCCAAAAACGCGCCCTCGTGCATCATTTTGTTATCTTTCTGATATGTTTTATGCAAACCGGATAATATGCCTTCCGCTTGTTCCAACTTCTCTTTTGCCTCCACCACATTGTCGCGATGCAAAGCAAAAATCGCCCGCTTGGCGTGGTGCAACGCCTCGTTTGATTTGTTAATTACCTCCATCCGCTGGCTGGCGTAAGCGTGAAGGTTCTGGCGCAGTTTCCCGAGATATTTGGTGTTGAGCATAAAAATTAAACTTAAATGTTACATGTTTTATTAATCAAAAACCTAAACTTCACCGCTTCAATCAAAACCACGTTCAATAAACCGGACGCCACTAACACACCCCAATGCTTTAATCCCAAATCAACTGTCCGCAACAAAAATTGCAATGGCGGAAAATAAACCGCGCAAATCAACAGCGCCCAGCTTAACAAAACAGCGCCTGTCAGATATTTATTGCTGAACGGGTTGATAGCCCAAATCTGGCGGCGCAGACTGCGCACCGCGTAAATATATAATAACGTATGCACCCCCAACCCGGCAAACATAATGGTGCGGGCCAGAGCGATGTCTCGCGTAGTGTGATAAAAATACAAAAATATAATAAACAACACCGCGTTAGACACCAGCATCATCATTAACAATATCGCTTTCATTTCCCCATCAATAAGAAAAGCGGCCTTCCTGCGCGGCGGATCGCTCATATTTTCTCCATCGCCTCTATCAAAAGGCAGAGCCAGCGCCGGAAACGTCTCCTGCACTAAATTTGTCCACAAAATCTGCACTGGTAAAATCGCCAGCGGCAGACCTGCGATAATACTGCCGGCGATTAACACCACTTCAGTCATACTGCCCACAAGCAGATATAATATGACTTTCTTGATATTCTGATAAATGCCCCGCCCCTCTTCAACTGCCGCGACAATCGTGGAAAAATCATCATTCAGCAAAACAATGTCAGAGATTTCTTTCGCCACATCAGTGCCCGACCCCAACGCCACGCCGATATCAGCGCCCTTTAACGCCGGCGCGTCATTAACCCCGTCGCCAGTCATGGCTACCACCTCGCCGTTAGCCCGCAGTGCTCTAACTATTCTGATTTTATGCTTGGGGTCAACGCGGGCAAAAACGCACGCGCCTTTAACCGTCTCTTGAAGCTGTTCGTCGCTTAACTCTTCCAGTCGCGCGCCGTCTACCACCTGCCCGTCATCGCAACGCAAATCCAATTCGCGCGCGATTGACTGCGCAGTGCGGCGGTGATCGCCGGTGATGATTACCGTCCTGATGCCGGCTTGTCTGGTTAACGCGATCGCCTCTTTAACATCAGCGCGCAATGGATCTGACAGCGCGACCAAGCCGACAAACACCAAATCATTCAAATCATTCTCACGCAATTCAGAACGCGGAGCGCGTTCCATCTTGTAGGCGACGGCGAGCACGCGCAAACCCTGACTGGTCAACTTTTCTTCTTCGTCTTTAAACCGAGCTAATTGTTGCCTGCTAAACTTTTCTGCAGTCCCCGCCTCTTCATAATAACCGCAAAACGGAAAAATCTTCTCCCCCGCCCCTTTAACATAAATCATTGATTCATGGTCAATGCGATGCAAAGTCGCCATAAACTTCCTATGGCTGTTGAAAGGAATCTCCGCGATCCTCCTGATGGCCTTATCCAAATGATGTTTTTCTAAACCGACTTTCATCCCGGTATGAACTAAACCGGCATCCGTGCTATCGCCGACCAAACGCCAGTCCTTCTCTTCTTCCTCCGGATTCTGCAAGACGCCGTCATTGCATAACACCGCTATACGCAGAGACAAAAAAGCGTCCGGATGACGTGTCTCGTCATTAATACCCAACACATTCAACTCCGCGAAATTTAAATCGTCGCGAGCGGTAATCACGCGCGTCACCAGCATCTTGCCTTCAGTCAAAGTGCCGGTCTTGTCAGTGCAGATGACACTGACAGAACCGAGTGTCTCCGCTGCCATCAATTTCCTCACCAGCGCGCGCCGTTTTAAAATCTGCTGCATCCCGACGGTTAAAATCATGGTCAAAGAAATCACCAATCCCTCCGGAACAGCTGCCACAGCCACGGCCACCGCGGTTTCAAACATCTCCCAAAAACCATAATGCCCGACATTGCTCAACACGCCCAACGCGAAAACCCCGGCCGACACCAAAAGCACAATTAAGCCGATGACTCGCCCTATTTTTTTAAGTTGAATCTGTAGAGGCGTCTTTTCATCGCCGGTCTCTTTAACCAAGGTTGCGATTTTGCCGATTTCCGTATCTCTTCCCGTCGCGGTGACAACGAGCTTCGCCTTGCCGCTAGCCACGGTTGTTCCGCGATAAACCATGTTAAACCTGTCGCCTACAACCGCGCCGTCCTTCAGTTCGCCGGTGTGTTTCTTCACTGGCTCTGATTCGCCGGTCAAAGCCGCTTCATTGATTAAAAATTCAGCCGCCTGGATTATCCGTCCGTCCGCTTGAACTTTGTCCCCGGCTTCCAAAAACAAAATATCGCCGGGCGCGATTTCCTCGCTTTTAATCCGCAATTTCTTGCCTTCACGCGACACCACCGCGTAATATTCAACCATCTGCCGCAATTTTTCCAACGCGCGATTGGCCTTGTTCTCCTGTAAAAATCCGATCGCGGCGTTCAAAAACGCGGTCAATAAAATAACTATCGTATCAACATATTCCCCCAGAATTCCGCTTACAACGCCGGCCACCAGCAATATCAAAAGCAACGGACTTCTCCACTGGTTAAAAAAAATCTTCAATCGCGTTATCCTCTCCCGCGCCTTGGGAAGAACATTCGGCCCGTGTTCTTTCAATCTTTTTTCAACTTCCGCCATTGATAAACCGTCCAAATTCGTCTTTAATTCAGCAAAAACTTGCTCGATTGTTTGGGAATGATAAGAGGGCATAACACGAAAATTATAACATTATAAAGGGAAAAATGAAAGCGGGGAAAAACAAAAATCCATTACGTTATCCTTCCCCCCAACCACCGACCAATGTGTGGATAACTATCTTGACAACCCGACCTCCTTACTATATATTAGTAATATATAGATTACTTTTAAACCCATATTAGTAATATATGATAGAACTAAATTCGCTGGAACAAATCATTGCTGATCAAAAGAAAAATTTTGAAGCCAAAGATCCGGGCATCGCCAGAGAGCTGAACTTTTCTAAATACCTCAAAACCAAACAAATAACCGCCATCTCCGGCATCCGTCGCAGCGGGAAATCCACCCTGCTGAAGCAGTTCTCCGCCCGCTTCCCCGACTTTTATTACATCACTTTTGACGATGAGCGATTAATCAACTTTACAGTTGACGATTTTTCTAATTTAATGATTGCCTTCAAAAAATCACGTAAAGCCAATGTGATTTTTATTGACGAAGCGCAAAATGTAATCGGCTGGGAGAGATTCGCGCGCCGTCTCTATGAAGAGGGATACAAAATCTTCATCACCGGCTCAAACGCCAAACTTCTTAGCTCGGAATTGGGCACTCATTTAACCGGCCGCTATTTTAAGATTGAACTTTACCCGTTTTCTTTCCGAGAATTTCTTACCTACAAGAATATCAACCCTGACAGCCGTTCTTCAGCCGGACAAGCGACATTATTAAAAAACTTTGATGAATATCTGGCTGGCGGCGGATTTCCCGAAGCGATAAAATACCAAGAAAAAGAATTCTTAAAAAGAATTTATGAAGATGTTCTATATAAAGATCTAATCGCCAGATTTAAAATCAGAGAAACCAAATTATTCCAGCAATTGGCGGCTTACCTTTTCTCCAATGTTGGCAAGGAAATCAGCTATAACGGATTGAAAAAAAAATTGGGCTATAAAAGTCCAATGTCGGTGCGCAAACATATCAGCTTTATGACCGAGGCCTATTTGATTTTTGAATTGATGAAATACGATTATTCGCTCAAAAAACAATTTATTTCCAACAAAAAGGTCTTCGTGATTGACAACGGCCTGCGCAATGAAATTGCTTTTTCCGTATCTGAAGACAAGGGACGATTATTGGAAAACTTGGTGTTTATTGAACTAAAACGGCGCGGCTGTGAAATTTATTATTTTAAAAACAAAAAAGAATGTGATTTTCTGATAAAAGAAAAAAACAAAATAACCACGGCCGTTCAAGTCACGGCCCACTTAGGAAATGAAAACCGAGAAAGAGAGATGGGCGGACTATTGGAAGCGATAAAGACCAATCATCTTAAGAAAGGACTAATCTTAACAACTAATCAAGAAAAAACGATAAAACAAAAGGGGGGTGTAATTGAAGTCAAGCCATTATGGAAATGGCTGATTGGTAATTGAGTGTTTAAATAATTGTTGATACAACATTGACTATTTACACCAAGAAAATAAAAACCACCCATATGTCTATAATATGTATGTCATCTTGCGCAGGCTGTTTGACATTTTTTCAAAAACGCTATATCATATACGCGTTATTTTTGTTAATGGCCCGGTAGCTCAGCCTGGTAGAGCAGTTGCCTTTTAAGCAAATGGTCCTGGGTTCGAATCCCAGCCGGGTCACTGATAAATTTTAATTTCACATTTATGACAGAAAACGGGCATGAACACCAGAAATTATTTAGAGATTATTTTAAAGATTTGACTCCAGAGCAAAGGGCTACTGCAGAACATTGTCAGTTATTTTTAGAAGATCAAGGAAATGGTTTTCATGGATTAGTAGAAGGTCATCAAGTCCAATTAACAAATAGCGGCGGTGGATACCGAGGTTTTGTAGATGGAAATAAACCGCTAACTTCAGAGCAAGCACAAAATTTATATATAAAATTTATTGCTATAGCAAAGGCGCAAACTTTTGATCGTATTTCTAAAATTAATGAAAATGACCCCGAAACAAACAAAATTGTCGGAACACTTCTTGAGATTTAAACGTCATACATTTGGATGTAATATTGATATTAGCTCCACTACAAAAATTTGCCACTTGTCCTGGTAAAGTTCACAAAAAAACCGCTCACATTTCTATGAGCGGTTTTTTGTTATGCACACCGCCACCCTTGAATAAATTACCAGTAAATGTTAGCTTTAATTCAGACCAATGTTCGGATTCAAGCATGGGCAAGAAGCGACCGATAGGTTTCGGTCAATTCAAACCTGTGCCAGAGGTTTTAGGAGGGACAAATGAGTACTGCTCTTTTCATACCAGACACAAAAGTACCGCAACACTCCAGGAAGTTCAAATGGAGAAGGTTCTTCAACTGGTTCCCGCTCGCGCTGACCTACGCAACTTTCTACATGGGCCGCTACAACTTCAACGTGGTTAAGGGCGACATGGGAAACATGTTCCATCTGGACAAAGCGCAGATGGGCATCATCGCTACTGCCGGGTTCTGGACCTACGCTCTGTCGTGCATGGTCAACGGCCCGCTCGCTGATTGGCTCGGCGGCCGCAGGGGCATGCTGATCGGCGCGGCTGGCACAGTCGCGCTCAACCTCCTCATCGGCCTCCTGTTCCTCAACGGCTGGTGCACCAAGGTGTTGGTCGGAATGTCACTGCTCTACGCGGTGAACATGTACTTCCAGAGCTGGGGCGCGCTGTCTGTCACCAAGGTCAATTCCAGCTGGTTTCATGTCAAAGAGCGTGGAATTCTCGGCGGATGGTTCGGTAGCATGATATCGGTAGGCTACTCATTGGCCTACACCATCGGCGGCTGGATCCTGTCCCACTTCAGCTGGTACTGGGTGTTCATCTTCCCATCAATGGTGATCGGCGCAATGTTCATCATTGAGTGCTTCCTGCTCCGCAATCGCCCAAGCCATGCCGGGTACGCCGACATGGACGTCGGTGATGGCACCCATCACGACAAGACGCCTGTGAATTGGGGATATCTCTGGGGACGTATGACCAGCCGTGTCATGCTGTTCCTAATCGCGGCCGAATTCTGCACCGGTTTCGTCCGCCAAGGACTACTGCTCTATTACACCGAATACATGCAAGAAGTCCACCACATCGGCAAAGGAACGGCTTTGTTCGCGTGGGGCGGAATCGGTATCACCCTCGGCGGCATCATCGGCGCGCTTTCCTGCGGCTGGCTATCAGACAAACTGTTCGATTCGCGTCGTCCGCCCGTGGCATGCATCTTCTACGCCTGCCAGGTGCCTGCCTTGTTCTTGCTCGGCTTCGCGCCAGGGCCAACCGCAGCCGCGTTCCTGGTGGGCTTCTGCTGCATGTTCATCTTCGGCATTCACGGCATGCTCTCTGGAACCGCAAGTATGGATTTCGGAGGACGCAAGGCGACGGCGACGGCTACCGGCATGCTGGATGGTGTTCAGTACCTTGCCAGCGGATTGACCGGCTTCGGTCTCGGCTGGGTACTAAAGACCTATGGCTGGGACGGTGTCCCATACGTCGCTAATTACAACCCCGTCAACGCTTCGGTCTGGGTCTTCTGCATTATCCCATTCTCCATCATCGGCGCCATCCTGATGACCCGCATCTGGAACGAGATGCCGAGGGAAGTGACGCACTAGACCAACCACACTTGTTCTTTCCACACCGCATCCAACCACTCGTTGGATGCGCCGCAAGTCCATCCAACTCCCTTGATTGGTAAGATTTATCGCTCAAGGGAGATGGGCTTGCGAAATAAAATAAAACCGCTCATAGAAATATGAGTGGTTTTTTATTACTCTCGTTGAGACCTCACCACTACCCCTCTCCTACGAGGAGAGGGAACATATGAATAAACATCTTTTTTTATTTGTGTTAATTAGTGGTCGTCGTATTAGTGGGCTTATATCGTATTTATCTCCTTCTCCTTATCCTCTCCCACCAATTTTATTTTATCATTAAATTCTTTAACCAACTTTTCCAAGTCCTCTTGAAATTTATATTTATCATCTTCGCTGATCTCTTTATTTTTTTCCCGCGTATCAATCTCTTTGCGGACATCTTCCCTGATTTGACGCACGGCAACGCGAGACGCTTCAAGTTTTTGATGCAAGACTTTAATCAAATCCTGCCGGCGCTCCTGTGATAATTCCGGCAAAGGCAGACGGATGATTTTGCCGTCATTAACAGGGTTAAGGCCGATTGGAGAAAGCCGAATCGCTGATTCAACCGCCTGCAAAACGCTTTTGTCCCACGGGCTCACAACCAGCGTCTTGGCGTCTTGAACTGAAATTGACGCGACGGCTTTGAGCGGCTGTTTCACTCCGTAGGCCTCCACTTGAACATCTTCAACCAACGCCGGCGTTGCCCGCCCCGTGCGCAAAGAAGAAATGTCATGCTTCAGATGCTCAATCGCTTTGCTAAAC
>JACRPD010000026.1:0-17635 GCA_016214105.1 Candidatus Magasanikiibacteriota bacterium | reverse complement strand
ATTTAAGATTTTAGATTTATGATTTATAATTAAATTATTTCTGTTTCGGCGGAATGCTGAAACCCATATAAATCACATTAGCCTGCGTCGGATGCGCGCGCAAAACGCTCGGCAATTGTCCGGAAGGAACTTTTTTCGTGGTCCAAATCTTGCCGCCGTCAACTGTTTTGTAAAAAAGGGAGCGATTGCCGACTGTGCCAACATAATAAATTTCGTTTTCATTTTGCGGATTAACCGCGAACCCATAGATGCTGGCGCTGCCGGGCGGGGTAAGCAATTTCATCTCCGTCCAACTATCTCCGCGGTCATCGGAACGCAGGATGCCGTAAGTGGAAATCCAATAAATTGTGTCCGGTTTGGTCGCGTGCAAAGCGAAGCGCCGATACTCCAGCGCGTCGGAAAATTTCTTCAATTTATCTTTCACCGATACCCAGCTCGCGCCGCCATCTTCGGAACGATACAAACCGTCTTCTTTCATTACCGCGTACAGCAGATTTTCTTTCAACGGACTGGCGACTAAATTAACCAATCTCTTTTTAAATTGCTGAGTTACCTGCCAACCGTGGCCGCTGTCAAAACTTTGCAAAATATCGCCATTGGTTTTGGCTTGATAAATCTGATACGGCGGAAAAGGATTGAATGCCAGCGCGCGTACTGACACATCTGACCGCAGTTCGCTGTCAACTTCAGTCCACGAACGCAGACAATCATCGGTGCGGAAAACTTGCCGGCCGTTAGTGGCGAAAAGCACGCATTTATTTTTCGGATGCACGGCCACGGCGTAAACAAACCCGCTGGACAGCGGCCCTTCCGGCTGACGCCAGGTTTTGCCGTCGTCAAAAGTATAAAACATGCCATTGGCCGGCGTGGTTATATACATCGCGCGCGGATCCTGCGGATCTTCATAAAGACGATAAACACTGACGCCGTTGATACTCTTCACCCCGTCCGCTTTTGGCAAAGCGGAAATCTGCTGCCACGATTCGCCTTTATCCACGGACACAAACATGCCCGCCGGCCCGGACGTGCCGTTTTTGTCTGAAGAAAAAGACACACAGCTGGCGCCGGTTAACAACAAAACGAACGCGATACCAAATAAAGTTAGAATAAATCTTCGCCGCATATAATTTAATTAGTAAGGCTTACAAGGCTAACGAGGCTAACAAAGCTTACGATGCCTTGTGAGCATTGTAAACATTGCAGGCCTTGTAAGCCTTTATTTATGGTAAATTCAATAAAACATTTTCCAACACCAATCTCGGATGGATATTCTGATTCAGCAAACCTCGCGCTGTTATTATCTGTTTTTCCAGCTCCACCCAAGTCTTATTTTGACTACCGGTAGAAATTTTAACTTGATTCACCGCTTCTGACGCCAAACCCGCGGCAGTCAAGCAAATATCCCTTATCAATAATTGCCACAAGCCCAAAACCGAGTCTAAATTTTCTCTCGTCATTATGGTATCCCCGCCTTTTTCGCCGAATAATTCCTCCACTGATTTTAATTTGGAAAAAAACGGCTGGCCGATCATTCCTAAAAATCTATCCGTCTCTGTTTTGTATTTAATAAATCTGTCTTCATCTTCCAGCCAATCAATCAACCGCCCAGGCAAACCCTGCGCCGAATTAACCAATTCCGGCCTATTAATACCAAGTTTAATCAAATAATTTTCAAGTTCTTCTTTTTTTACCGAATGAAAATATATTCGCTGGCAG
The DNA here is from genome assembly GCA_016214105.1 of Candidatus Magasanikiibacteriota bacterium. Taxonomy (GTDB): domain Bacteria; phylum Patescibacteriota; class Patescibacteriia; order Magasanikbacterales; family UBA922; genus 2-12-FULL-43-12. Next base: position 15,919 of record JACRPD010000026.1, on the reverse strand, counting down.
CGCGATAAAACCGTTTCCGGCAATTTTTCTTCGTCCGTGACAATTAAAAATAAAATGGTACGCGGCGCCGGTTCTTCCAATCTTTTCAACAGCGCGTTCGCGGCCTCAAGATTCATTTTTTCCGCGTCGTCAATCAGCGCGACTTTATAGCCGCCGACGAAAGCGTGCTGGACCAGACTGGAACGCAATTCGCGCATCTGCTCAACCGTGATGTCTTTCCTGGTTTTGCCGGTTTTTTCATTAAGCGATTGTCCTACCAGAATAAAATCCGGCTGTCTGAATAAATTTTCCCGCGATGTTTTTAATAATTTGGCCGCGATTTCTTCGGCCACCGTTCGTTTACCAACCTGTTCCGGCCCGATAAAACAATAAGCGTGGCTCAAATTATCATTCGCGATTACTTTATCAAAAAATTCCAGCGCCTCTTTGTGGCCGATTATCTCGCTCATATACTATATAATACCACACTTACGTTATTCCTAACAAGCGCGCAGTCAAGCTGGCGCTTTTTCCCCATGAGAACTTTCCTGCCTGCCCTGAGCGAAGCCGAAGGGTTGCCGGATTAAAATTATTTCTAGCGGTCTGAATCGCCCGCGCTATCTCGTCAATATTTGTTGGGTCAACATAAACACAGGCCTCGCCGCCGACTTCTTCCAAACAACTTCCCTTTCCCGCCACGACCGGCTCTCCGCAGGCCAATGCCTCTAAAACCGGCAAACCAAACCCTTCGTACAAACTCGGATAAACAAACACCTCGGCCGCGTTCATTATGTATGGCAGGTCGTCCGCGTCAACATAACCCAATTCAAAAATATCTGATTTAAATACGCTCGTCTCAATCGCTCTCTTCGTTTTTTCATATCCATACCCAGGCAAGCCAATCAACACCAATTGCGTTGAGACGCATTGCAATGCATCTCTACATTTGCCAAACGCCTCCACAATCCTCGCCGTATTTTTCTTCTCCTCCAACCTGCCAACTGATAACACAAACGGTCTTTCAATATTATATTTTTCTAATATTTTTTTTATATCTGTCTCATATTTTCTCTCATATCGTCTATCATACCCATGCGGAATAACCACAATCTTCTCACCTGCAAACTTGCAAACTTGCAAACTTGTTAACTCTCTCTTCACAAATACACTCGGCACTATCACCCGCCACAACTTTTTCACTGCATATTTCGCCGACCAAACCGTATACCACCGTTCAAACCAATTATAACTCTTTGGAAAACGCAGGGCGGCCATGTCATGAACTGTCATCACTGTTTTTTTCGGATGGATAATCGGAAAGACATGCGCGGGAATGAATAAAACATCCGGCGGATTAACTAACATTTCCCAACTTAATCTTATTTGCGTCCAAAATTTTTGCGGAGGCCATTTGAGCACTTTTTGTGTGCAATTCGCCGGCAGATTCGCCAACGCGCCTCGCAATGGTTCTCGTGTATATAAAACAAACCGAACGTTCGGTCGCTGTGTTTTGTTAATTGTGTTTTGAGTTTTGAGTTCTTCAATCAAATGCCAAGCATACCAGCCTACACCGGTTTTCTGGTCATCATTAGCGCGTGAAGCGTCTATTCCTACCAGCATAATTTATTTGGTGGATAGGATACTTCTCTTATAGCTCTCCAAATTTTCTAACGCGATGCCGGTGCCTTTGGCTACGCATAACAATGGCTCGTCCGCGACATAACACGGCACGCCGGTGGCATCAGCGATCAGCTCGTCCAAATTGCGCAATAAACTGGATCCGCCGGACATTACAATTCCCTTGTCCATCACATCAGCGGACAATTCCGGAGGTGTTTTGTGCAAAACTTCTTTGATCGCTTCAACCAATTGATGCAGGTCGTGTTGCAGGGCTTCCGTAACATCATCGGAAGTGACAGTAATAGTCTTGGGCAGGCCGGAAATCATATCCCGGCCGCGCACATCCATGGTCAATGGCTTGTCCATAAACATTGCCGAGCCAACAACTATCTTCACATCTTCTGACCTTTGTTCGCCAATCGCCAGACCGCACTTGCGCCGAATATGTTCGGCGATTGAAGCGTCAAATCGATTGCCGCCGATTCTAACCGAACCCCACGATACAATTCCGCCCAAAGAAATAACCGCAATTTCCGCCGTGCCGCCGCCGATATCAATAATCATGTGTCCGGATGCTGAACCAATCGGAATATCAGAACCAATCGCCGCAACAATCGGCTCTTTAATAATGTAAGCCGCGCGCGCGCCGGCGGCCATGGCCGCATCAATCACCGCCCGGCGTTCAGTGGAACTGATCCCCGCCGGCACTGCCACCATCACTTCCGGACGAAACAAACGCACCCCGCCAAGAGCTTTATTGATAAAATATCGCAGCATCGCTTCCGTGGTGCGATAGTTCGCGATCACGCCGTCTTTCAGCGGCCGCTCCGCGATAATCGTATCGGGAGTACGCCCGATCATTTCTTTAGCTTCCAAACCAACCGCTAAGACTTTCCTATCTTCTTTTGATATCGCCACCACCGATGGTTCATTAACAACAATACCGCGTTTTGGAACATGGACTAGGATGTTTGTGGTACCCAAGTCGATGGCAACCTTTTTAATCAACATAAAATTCAAACTCCTTATCTGTACGCAGTATCGTACTGATAGTTGTACCAAATTTTGTATTAACCGTCAAACCCATTTCCGGAAGTCCTGATTGCTTCTGAACAAATAATGTATACAAACCGTTTTTGATTTGTTCACTAATTGTGTTCGGAAGCAAATAAGAAAAAGAAAGACGCCCGGTTTGGCCCGGTTCAATCGCAATAAACGCACCGAACCATTTTTTGCCTAACTCCTCGCCTTGATCAACCTCGCCAGGTCCGGACGAACGATCCCATTTCATCGCACCGCTGACGCTGATAAGTTCAGAACCGAGCGGAGCGTACACGCGCGCATAAGTGCGGTAGCGCGACGTGCGCCAATCAAACTTGCCAGTATGATTATATTTCATTTCCGCTGTTGCCAAAAATCTTCCATCAGCTTGTTGTATAATTTTATAATTTAAAACTCTCTTAATCGCGTGATCGGTTTTTAAAGACGCCAAGTTCGCGTCAACCCACAACAAGTAATCGCCGGCAGTGTTTTTAACACGTCCCGTCCAGTCTTTATCGTCTAACGACTCTTGCAAATTCGGATTAAGGCTATAAACCAAAATCTGTTTTTCTTCGGCTAATTTTTGAATTAAGCCGAGATATGTTTGAAAATTGCTCCAGCCGAACTTCTTCAGCTTGCTTAAAAATTCCAACATCAGCGGTTTTAAAATATTTTTACGCTCCAAAAAATGCAGGCCTTTCTCGTCATACCCATATTCGACTTCATATTCCAATTTTTCAGTAACATTTTCGCCGGTAAACTCTATTCCATCAACTGTAATCGGACCAGTCAGTTTCAATAACTCTTCAACCACTGTCGGCGTGATGCTCGCCACCGCGTCTATTTCTCCGGCCATTACGCCGCCCTCGCCTTGATACAATTCCAGCGCTTTCTTCGCGCTCTCGCTGAAATCAGGCGACCAATTAGCATCGCGAAAATACCAACGGTCAACTTTCAAATGCTTTTTCAATATTGCCGGCGGTTCCGGTTTCCAATCCGCCGGAGTATTTTTATCCAATACTTCAGTTCCTTCCACCTTTAACAATTCCATTCTGCCTTTGTCAAATCTAACTACCGCGGAAACGCCGATAAACCCTCCGCCCGGCCGTAGTTCCGTGTTGTTTTGAAACAGCAAGAGATAGGTCATTGGCTTAGAAAACCCCAACAGCGCGGGCGCCAGATTCAAAATTTCCATCTTCTCATCGCCGATTTTCTTTTTTATCTGCTCTTGAACCACCGCTGACTTGAATATATCAACCGGCGTAAAATTTTTCACTAAAAAATAACCGCCGATGCCAATCGCCAAAAGAAACAGAATAAAAACAATTAATAATTTTTTAAGCATAAATTATTTTCTCTTTTTCTGCGAAATATTAAATCCTAAATATTTTCCTCTCATAAGGTGAGTAACCGCGTCAATGGCCGGAATTGAACTGACAAAAATCAAAGAAAACGGCAGAAGAAGCCACTGCAATAACATTATAATATATTTATATGGAGATTGCGACTCGGGCCGGCGCGGCAAAAGCGGCAGACTCAAAGCCGCTGACAACAACATCCCGCTCATGGCGATAATCATCAGTGTTTCCAATATATACGGCGCGTTGAAAAAAAGCGCGCTCTGCCTCACATCTTCCGACGCCACCCACATCGGCAAGCGGCCGAGTAAGGTAATGACAAGCGCCACCATGCACCAGGACCACTTGCCTTCCCACTCCACAAACAACCATTTGATTTTTTTCCAAAGCGGAAATTTTTTCCTCTCCTCCCTGCCAAACTCATACAGCAAATATGACACCTGCTCCACGCCCCAAGCCCAGCGCCTTTGCTGGCGGTAAAGATTTTTTATGCTCTGCCACCATTTGTCATCGCGCACCGTATCCATAGAAACCGGCAAATAAATCGGCGTAACCTCATAATCTCCATCATACGCCAACAAACACTGAAAGAAAATGCGCGAGTCTTCGCTAACAATTCTTTTTTCATGATAACCGGCGTCAACGATCGCGCGAAAGCTCATGGAATGCGAAGAAAAAGTGACCAGCGAATCTTGCCGGGCGAGCGAAGTCATAATCCAAAACGTGGTGCCGAAAGCCATAATGCGCAATACCGCAGGCGATTCCCAAATATTATTATCATACAACGCAATCGGTTGAAACGAACTGCGCGTCGGCCGCGGGTGCTTGCAATATAAATAAGTTAAACAGGCGAAATATTGCGGATGGCAGACCGTATCAATATCAAAAATCGTGGTAATAACTTTATCATAATTCCAGCCCTTGGCGTCTATATATTTCCTCATTTCATTTTCCGAATAATTCAAATTTGATCCCTTGCCGGGAATTTCCTCAATCGGATCTGCCGGATGCAAAGTACCAACAATATCGCCAAAACAACCTCCGAATGTTTGTCTGATTTTGCTCAAAATATCTTCGTAGTGCTCGCGCATCCTCGCCTCGCCCGCGACCACGATCACAAACTTGTCTTTTTCATACGCCGCCGCGCAAACGCTCTCAACCGCGGTCTTAACCACATCCCAGGTTTCGTTAAATAGAGTCAAAAAAACCACATGTCTTTTTTCTTCCCAACCCTGCGCTGAGCCTGCCGAAGTGACCGGCGCATCTTCTTTCATTTTGGCAACCCAATCAATTTTCCGCGCTATTCTAAACCGCCACCACCCCAAAATTAAATAAAATGAAAAATTAATCACTTTCAACACCCAATAAATATCAAATAAAATAATAAAATAAATCATCCACAACGGACGGATGAAAGATAAAATAATAGATAAAACCAAAGTCAACCAGATGCTTAGTCCGGGAAGAATTTCAAAAAGGCGGTATTTTTGGTAATCAGAAAGCATAGGTTAAACATACCAATAGTATACTAATTTGACCTTCAACGCAACATTTGATATAACATAACGACGGAAATAACCGCAAAAATCCAAACAGGGTGTTTTGGAAAATGCGGTCAGAATAAGATGGAGGAAATAAATGGAGGCTAAGGCAGTTGCGCTGGGAAAAACAATCTACGTGGTGACTGGCGGCGGGCATGATCGCTACCCGGACCCTGACATTAAGCGTGGCCGCGCGAAAATCAAGAAACTCCGCCAGCACCTTCCTACAGAGCCCAGTGAAGTCGTGTGCGGCACCGGACAACGGCATCGCCAGATCGCCGAGTTGCTCGAACTGCATCCGAGCAACTTCACCATTCTCGCCGGCACAGCCGACAGCCGGCAGAAAGGCGTGAAGGGTACTTGCTTTGTTGTGTTCGCAAACGGCACGAGAGTCATGGCAACAACCGTAACCGATGCTGTAGCTCTACGCGACTCTGTCCGCATCTACATCCGCAACACCCTGCCGCATAACGCCGTGGTCTGCGCCAGCAAATCATTCCTGTGCGCCCTGCAAAACGCTCTGGGTATCCAGAACGAAATCCTGCCGGCAACGGCCTACCGGATCGATGTTGACCGCGGCGGCCACATCAACATTAGCAAGCTGTAGTTCGCTCCTTCCTGCGCCCCGACGTTACGTCGGGGCGTCTGCATTTTTAGATAGATTAGGTTTGACAGCCAAATCTTATGTGTTATAATATCATCACTTAAAAAAATAATATGGAGGATAACAAACTTTTACAAGAAATATTGGAAACCGTCAATTCCACGTTTGAAACGGTTAATTTCATTAAAGACAACGCGGTGACGAAAGATGAATTTGAAGAATTTAAGGGGGAAGTAAACAAAAAGTTTGATGAAGTAAATGGACGGTTTGATACTCTTGAATCTGAATTGCGCTCAATATGCATAGAATTAAAAGATATCAAATTTCGTTTGGCTCAATTAGAAAAACGTACAAAAGAAGATTCGGACGCGCACGCCAGCGATATTTTAGAATTGCGCCAGCGAGTGCAGATGCTTGAACGGCAAGTAAAACAACTACAACCCGCGTGTTAAAGAAATTTAAAACAAAAAATTTCCTGCGAAGGAAATTTTTTTTATTTATTCACTCTTCAAAACTAATTTTAAAATCTTCAAATCTTTCTCCAATCTCTCCCCACCCCTCTTCAGCCTTACTAACAACCGCTCCTCGCGGACCGACTTTGCACCAATTCAAAAATTCCTTTAACTTATTTTCTTCACCTTCAACGACCATCTCAACTGTCCCGTCCGACATATTTTTGACCCACCCGCTTAAACCTAATCGTCTCGCTTCTTTTCTGGCATACCAACGAAAATTAACACCCTGCACTTCGCCGAAAATTTTGAGATGAAGGTGTTTCATAAAAATTAAAACAGACGCATTTCATGCGTCCATTATTCCAACCCGGCCAAACGTAAAATCGCCTTCAACGTTCCAATCGGCAGGTCTTTCGTGTGATAGGGCACAACTGCTCTCCTACCATCAACTGGATGATAAAAAACATAATGGCTACCGGAAACATGATCCAAAATAAACCCATTTTCTTTCAGCAACTTAATAACTTGCTTTGATGTTAAACGTGGTGTTTTAGGCATAAGCCACGTCAATGGAAGTTACCAAACTTTTTTCATCATGCTGTATGTCTCCCTTGTGCTTTTTAACACTCTTCAAATACGCGCTGATGGCATCTCCTGCCATTTTTCTGGCTTCATCAAGACTCTTGCCATAAGTAACACAGCCGGGCAAAGCCGGCACCAACACCGTAAAACCGCCTCCAGGTTCCGGACGAATTATCAAATTATAGTGTAGGTTTTTTAACACAATCTAATGCTTATTTATTTGAGTTGATTATACAACACAATGAGTAAAAAATCAAATTTTGAGATGGAGGTGTTTCATAGAACTCAAAAAAACGCAGAATAGGCCGCGCCATCAATATCGACAAACTTTTTGCTGATTACCGCGCTTGATTTAATGCCAAGTTTGTCGGCCAAGCTCCTTACTCTTTTTACATCCGCGGCCGTACCAGTCAATTTGATTTCAAACGCGAATTTTTTATTCACAACAGCATCAATTTCGGCCTTGTTGCGGTGATTATAAAAACTCAAGTCGCCATAATCAGATAATTGGTTGATGACGGCGTTTTCAAATAATTGCGAGTCATTGACATTCCCGACTGTGTTCAGTACGCCGGTATCGGTAAAATACACGCGCCGGCCGGCGGCGACCGAGCGATCAACGCCTTTGGCGTATTTTGACACCAGACGAATAAAAAATACGCCCTGCAAAAACTCCAAGTAACCATAAACCTTGGCCCGAGTGACGCCAAGCTCGCTGCTTAATTTTGTAATATCCAGCATGGAACCAATTCGCGGTACCAAAAGCAAAATTAAATCTCGCAACTCGCGGCTGTCAGAATAATCAGCTAAAATTTTCAAGTCCTTTTCAAAAAAAGAAGCAAAAATATTTTTCAAAACCTGCGTCTTGGCTTCGGTATCCTGCGTCATTACTACTTCCGGGAAACCGCCAAAACGCAAATAGCGCGTGTACTCCTCTTCGTACTTGGAAAATTTAATCGCGTCGGCCATCCGCGCGGCTGACGCCAAGTCGATTTTTTCCGCGTCTGTTTTGGAAATTTTATCATGAAAATATAAGTACTCGCGAAAACTCAATGGCGGCAAATAATACAAAAACTTCCTGCCTGACAGCGACTCTGGAAAAAGATTTTTTAGATAAAAATTTGACGAGCCGGTAACAATAAATTTTACGCCATAATGATCAACCAGAAATTTGATAATTTTCGTTATTTCAGGAAAATTTTGAATTTCATCTATAAAGACAAAAAGCCGTTCCTTGCCACCGCCGGCCAAATCGCGCAACCGAATATAGATGTTGTTGTAATCAACATCTTCAAAAACCTTCTGGTCCAATGGATTATCCAAATCAAACCACAATTTTGGCGAGTCATTTTTCTCTTCATACACTTGACGCATCAAGGTGGTCTTGCCAACCTGCCTCATTCCGGTGATTACCAAAGCATTTTTATGGCTTAAATAACGCGAAATTCCATGAAACAGCAGTCGTTTTTTCATAAGTGTATATAAATTGGATACAAAAAAGTGTATTTATGTATTTATAATAATACAAATTTGCAGATTTGTCAAGTGGATAACTTTCTAACTATCCCCTTCTCCGCATCCACCTCAACCAAATCGCCATCTTTCAACACCTGTGTGGCGATTTTGGTGCCAATGATGCAGGGCTTCTTCATCTCGCGGGCGATGATGGCGGCGTGACAAGTGATTCCGCCTTCGTCAGTGACAAACGCGACGGCTTTTTTCATTGCCAAAAGATAAGCCGGAACAGTCATGTTCGTCACCAAAATCTCGCCTTGTTTCACCAAATGCGCTTCGGTCGGAGAAAAAATCACCCTCACGCGGCCGCTGGCTTTACCCTTCCAAGCGATAACGCCTCTAATCTCTTGCTTGCCAACAATCCGCTCGCCTACAATTTTTTCTTTCGTAACTATGATATCGTCATAGTACTTCAACACCGCGCAATCCTGATCATCATAACGATTCAGTTTGCCCGCAATCAAATCCTCCGGCAAATAATGCCCGACAGAATCAATATTTAATTCTTTTTCCAGACGGGCGAAAATGGACGCGGAACGAAAATAAATTTCAAACAGGCAGTCACTGCGCAATGTGCGCAAATAAACCATCTCCCGCAGCGCTTTAACTAAACTTTTTAATTTCTGCGGCATGCGCGGATAGGTGTGGCAGGCTGGCGGATTGTTTAGAATATCGCGCCGTAATTGTTCCATCTCCTCTAAAGTATACCCACAGCCAAAACCCGCGTCAGTACGGCTTTTCATCCAACCATATTTTTCGCGCAATTTTTTAACTCCAACACCTTTCAAGACATCCGTGACTAAAAGCGCGTGCGTGTTTTTACGCGTCGGGAATCCAACATCGCCGATATATTCATCTAATTTTTCAGTCGCAACGCATTTAATCAAACGCTTTCTCAATGTACTATCTAAATATACCTCGCTGGCATGCGCTGTCCAGACGCTTACATTGATCGGCTCTAATAAATCAACAACTCTCTTATATTGCTTCAAGGGGGCAGTTTTAACGTCTTTCAACATTAGGTTGATTTCCCGCGCGGTTTTTTTATAACCAAGAGAACAAATTTTCGTCAAAAAAGTCGCGCCTAATTTTTTTAGATATTTTTCCGCGTAGTTGCCGGCCGATTTAAACATTTCGTCCGTGCCATACCACACTCCACGCTCAAATAAAATAATCGGCCACTCGCCTCTAACGCCACATCTGGCAAAAGCCTGCCTTGAAGCGCCGCGAGCCATTAAATACGGCACCAACACTGGATAACGCCGTTTCAACCAGTGCTCCCACGGCATTTTTCTGAATTTTTGAATCAACACTTTGTTATTCATATTTTCCTCCCAATATTCGCCTCCCCGCTGTAAGTCGCGGAGATGTAATTGCCTGGCTTTTGTTTTAATAATTTTGGAATTAATTTCTGCGGGTCTGGAGCTTCGGCTGCGGTAATGGCGAGAAGCGGAATCTTCAAGACATAAGCGAAAGTGTTCGCAACCACGCAAGCCACGCGGGTGCTGGTGAATCCGCCCGCGCCGACGACGACCATGATACCGGATAAATTTTTAATTTTTAATTTGTAATTTGTAATTTTGGATAAATTATGTATACAATCCAAAAGTTCTCTGTTTTTCCCAGAGTAATTTTTGTGTTCAATACTCCGCGCGTCAAAAATGGCGAGGTGGATAAGGTCTTTGGTTGAGAGATCGAAGAGAAGATACATATATCATGTGCGAACTTACGATAAAGTATACGAAATTACGAACTACGAAATAATGATAATACTGCAGAATTTCGTAGTTCGTAATTTCGTAAAGCAAAGCGTTTCGTAAGTTCGCACATAATTACACTCGCAACTCATTCACCACTTTCGCGTTATTCGCCTCAAACAGCGCGAAGATGAATTTATCCATCATCTGCCGGCGTTCTTTGAATTCCGCTTCGGTCATCAGGGTAAAACGGACTTCAAACCCCAAATCTTTCTCGTATTTGGCAATGATATTGGCGATTGACTTCTCTTTCAGCTTGCCGACCGCCAAAAGATCGCTGGGAGCTTCGCGATCATTGGTAAATTGGCCGCTAAGCAAAAGCAGTTTAATTTCGCCGCCCTTTTCTTTAATTTCTCTAATCATCTCTTGCTGGCCCAAAATCTGCAGTTTGGTAATAAGCGCCTGCACTTCCGGATAGATTAACGACTGCAAATCCAGAGCATAATACCGGCGCAAACTTGAGCCCTGGCTAAAATCTTTCTTTCCTTCACCTTCCTTCAACAATCCAATACCCACCAACAGCTCCAACTCGCGGCGAACCGCGTTAAGCTGGGTATCAATCGCGCGAGACAATTCCCGCACGAAAAAAGACCGTTCCGGATGAGCGAAGAATGTGCGCAAAATTCTGAACCGAGTCTTTGAGCCAAAAAGTTGTTCAAGCATAATGGAAGATACTAATATACCAATAGAGTACTAATGATACTAATGCTATACTAATCTATTGTGAGCTTTTACGCGATATAGTATAATAATATTAAGTTTAAAAGTCAAAAAGCTTATGCCTGACATTCTGGAAATACACGAATTTTTCGCCGAGGGACAAAATCAAGACCGTTCGCATGTCCTTCTCCACATCACTGAACCAAGCACGCCTGAAGAATTCAAAAAAGGATATTTTTTTGCTGTCGCGGAAGTTAATAACGGCCCGATAGAACAGATTGAGCATTTGCAAAAAATGATTGACGATTTGGAATCCGGCTATTATGAAACCGACAGTCAAGCTGACAAGGACCCATTTGAAACTGTTTTGGAATACGTCAACCGCCGCGGACATCACATACTTCAATATAAAAACTCCCTGCTCCACTGTCTGGTGGGCGTTTTGCGCGGGCATGAAATATCTTTCGCTTATCACGGCCAACCGGGGGTAACATTGTTTTATAAAAACAAAGAACTTGAAGAGCTGGCGGATATGGATGTGTTGGCAGAACAAAACCAAGTCCGCGCTGACACGCTGTTCTCCTCGGTCTTGCAAGGAACTATAAACTACGGTGATTATTTTTATATCGCCACCCCGCGCGTGGCGGATTTTTTCACTTCCGACCGCGTCAAAAAAATCCTGCTAAGCCGCAACACCCGCCAAGCCGCCGGCCACATTCAAAAAGTATTATTGGACTTGCGCCAGGAATCCTCCTTCGGCGGCATTTTGATTCACTTCGCCACCAAATATGATTTACCAAAAACCGGACGCGCGCCAAAAAGCGCCGATGGTTCAACCGGTTCGCTCAACCGGCTGGCCGGACAAGAACAGACGACTGAAGAAATGCTGGCGACGCCGCTCTTGGGCGGTTTGAAAAAACGCTGGAACAAATTCCGCGCCAATCGTTCAGCGGACAAAAAGAAAAAAACAGCAACTAAGGCCAAACAAGCGGTGGAAAGACTGGAGAGAGGCAAAATGGAAACCAATTGGCGGCCGCCGGAAACGCAAATTTCAATTATTAACACCGCGCTAATCACGGTTGGAAAAATAATCACCGTTGAATTTGTCGGCCTGTTCCGTTTAATAAAAAAAATTATATTAAACACCATAAAAATAACCGTCGCGCTAGTGTTGATCATTTCCAACAAAGACAACAAGCGCGCGGACGTGCTGAAGACATTCCGGCGCTGGCGCGAAATTAAAAAAGAGTCATTTTTGCAACTGCCTCTATTAAGCAAAGCGCTTCTCATTTTAACCATCGTCTTAGCCGTTGTTTTTATTGCCAGCATCGGCATATTCAAAATCAAAGAAAATATCCAAGCCGGCCGCCAAGCATATCAAAATCAGCTCCAGGCCGTTATTGATAAAAAAAACGCGGCGGAAGCCAGTCTGGTTTATGGCGACGAAACGCGGGCGTTAAGTTTGCTGCAAGAAGCAAAAGACGCGATTTCTAATTTGCCGGCTGACAGCAAGAAACAAAAACAAGAAGCGCAAGAATTAAGCGGACAGGTAAACGCTTCTCTGATGAAAATACAAAAACTTTATACCATCACGCCAGAGTTGCTCGTGGATATTGCGGGTGTAAATTCTGCCGCCCAAACCCAGCGACTAGCCAGACTTGATGATGATCTCTTTGCTTATGGATCGGAAGATAACAGCTATTATCAGTACGATCTAATTGGCAAGACTGTCGCAAGCAAAAATTATGGCAACAACCTGCGCCTCCGCGCCGCGTCCACCCCCAAAGAACAAGATATAATTGTTTTTGCCGCCGGCGACAATGGCGCGGCAATATATACTAAAGAAACATCTTTGCTGTCGCAAAAAGAAATTTCATTTCCGGTTAATGATGTCAAACTAAGCGACCTGTTCATGTATAATCGAAAGGTGTATACTTTAGACCAAACCAATGGCCAAATTTTCAAGCACAGCCAAACGCAAACCGGATTTGACAAGGGGATGCCGTGGCTGAAAGATGATGGTGTTGATCTGAAGGACGCCGTATCTCTGGCAATTGACGGAGATATGTTTGTCTTGAAGCAAAATGGCGAAATTTTAAAATTAGTCGCTGGCAAAAAAGAAGAATTCACTATCAGCGGACTTGAACCGAAATTAGACAAACCAACGACAATTTGGACTTACAATAATTTGGCGAACATTTACATCTTAGAGCCAACAAACAAACGCGTGGTGATTTTGGACAAAACCGGCAAATTAGTTGGCCAATACACCGCGGCTGAATGGCAGAATCCGAGCGGGATGGCGGTGGATGAAGCGAAAAAGACGGTTTATATTTTAGATAGTAATAAGATATACAAATTTAACTTTTAATAATACAAGATACTAATATACGAATAGTACCAATGATACGAATTATATACCAATATTTTTTATCAAAGGGTATTAGTATACCATTAGTATCATTGGTAAGATTGGTATATTGGTATCTTTAATTTAAAATTATGAACACTCGTTTTTGGCTATTTCCCCTCTTCATCGTCATCGCTTCAATCCTCTGGGGCGTGGATGGCGTGGTCTTGCGGCCGGCGCTTTATTCTCTGCCGGTGGCGACAGTGGTTTTTATAGAACATGGGCTGGCGTTTTTATTCATGCTGCCGTTTTTAATTTATGAATGGAAAAAATTAAAAGAAATAAAACCAAGCAGTTATGGTTATTTCTTCCTCGTCGCTCTATTCGGCGGCGCGCTGGGAACTCTCGCTATCACCAAAGGATTGTTTTATGTTAATTTCGCCAGCTTGTCAGCCGTAATCTTATTGCAAAAACTCCAATCGATCTTCGCCATATTTTTAGCCTGGCTGATTTTAAAAGAAAAACTGCCGAAAAAATTCTTTGGCTACGCGGCGCTGGCTTTACTTGGCGCTTACGCGGTCGCTTTCCCAACTCTATTGCCAAACTTTAACACCGGAGACAAAACTTCCATCGCCGCCATGTTCGGTTTGTTAGCCGCCATCTGCTGGGGCACGTCAACTGTGTTTAGCAAACGCGCTTTGTGAGAAACAAATTTTCGCATCGGGACTTACTTGCGTTTCGGCATCACCACCCTGATCATGCTTGTTATTATGTTATCAACCGGCGGACAGACGGCGCTGCCGCAAGTTACCGGCGGTCAATTTATTTACTTCTTCATAATCGTATTCAGCTCGGGCGGCGTGGCCATGTTGTTATATTATTTCGGTCTTAAACACACAAAAGCGTCTGTTTCCACTATTTGCGAACTTGGTTTGCCGCTCTCGGCCGTTGTTTTGGAATATTTTGTTTATGGCAAACTAATGAACGCTACGCAATTCCTCGGCGCCGCTGTTTTGCTCTTCGCGATAATTATGGTGGCGAGGATGAGAGGGGCGACATCCACAGATTAATTGACACAGATTCCACAGATACGAAAACCACCCATTCAAACGGGTGGTTTTATATATCTGCGTCATCTGCGTTCACAAATCTGCGGACTATTTTAACGTTACTTTCCCACCAGCCTCCTCAATCTTTTTCTTCATTTCCTCGGCCTCGGCCTTGGCGACTTTTTCTTTGATCACCTTTGGCGCGGCGTCAACCAACGCTTTCGCGTCAGCCAAACCCAAACCGGTTACTTCTTTAATCACCTTGATCACCGCGATCTTGGTGCCGCCGGCTTCAGTCAATTCCACGTTGAAATCGCTCTTCTCCTCGGCTGGCGCCGCGGCGCCACCGCCAACGGCTGGACCGGCCACCATCATTGCCGGAGCTGCGGCTGACACGCCAAATTTTTCCTCTAAGATTTTGACCAATTCGGCCAAGTCCAACACTGACATTTTTTCTACTTGTTCCACGAGAGTTTTAAACTTCTCCGGAACTTCAACGGCTTTATCCTGAGCGGAAGCCGAAGGATTTTTCTCTTCTGACATAAAATTAAATTTTAGCTTCTTTAATATTATTTAGAACGCTTACTAAATTGCGGATATTCCCGGCTAACACATTGACGAAGCCGGATACTGGCGCGTTTAAAGTGCCAACCAATCTCGCCAGCAATTCATGTTTGCTCGGCAGAACCGCCAACTCTTTAACTTTCGCGGCATCAATGAATCTGCCTTCCAAAATTCCGCCGAAAGTTTTAACAACATCGTGAGTCTTGGCGAAATTGTGAATCAATCTGGCTGGAGCCACATCATCTTCCAGACCCATTACTGTGGCCACGCCTCCGGGAAACGATTCCGCGTCCACGTCCAAACCGATTTCAGTCAAAGCCTTTTTCAATAAAGACTTTTTACTGGCGAGAAAAATAATTTTCTCGGCGCGGCATTTGCGGCGCAATTCTTCGGAGTCAGAAACTTTCAGGCCCTGAAAATTCGCGAAGACAACTGATTTGGCTTGTTTAATACCGCCCACCAAAGATTGGACGGTTTCTTGTTTTTGCTGTTTGGTTTTTGCCATAAAAAAATACGGTTTACACCGTAAAAGCTTTTCTGTACATTCGACCTGCGAGGAATCTTAATCTTTTATTAACGCGCCTCGTTTAATGTACCTCGGTAGCGTATTTAACTCCGCTATGGCGGAGAGCTACTGTCTACGGTGTTGATATACTACCAAAAACCCAAATAACTGTCAAGGCTTGTCAATCTATCTCAAATATGGTATAATTATCTGTTAAAAAATAACGCTTTAATAAGACAAATTTAATGATATGCGTATTGCCATGATAGGACAAAAAGGCATGCCGGCGAAATTCGGCGGCGTGGAAAGGCACGTACACGAACTGTCAGTACGCTTGGT
>JACRPD010000011.1 GCA_016214105.1 Candidatus Magasanikiibacteriota bacterium | reverse complement strand
GGAGAAGGGAATTATCACCACCTTAAAAACCCAATTAATATCTATACCCATCTCCCTTAAACGGTCCCTCAACCGACACTCCGAGATAGTCCGCCTGTTTTTTGGTAAGTTTCGTAAGTTTGGCTCCCAATTTCGGCAGATGCAAGCGCGCGACTTCTTCATCCAAATGTTTTGGCAGGGTGTATACCTTGCCGCGTTCGTATTTCGCGCTTTCGGTCCAAAGCGACAGCTGCGCCAACACCTGATTAGTAAAACTGGAACTCATCACAAAACTTGGATGGCCGTGCGCGTTGCCCAAATTAACCAAACGACCGCGCGATAAAAGAATCAAACATTTATCTTTAGAAAAAATAAATTTGTCAACCTGCGGTTTGATATTTTCCTCGCCGATTTTTCCGTCTTTCACCTGCGCCTCAAGCCACGCCACGTCAATCTCGCTGTCAAAATGACCGATATTGCAAACAATCGCTCCGTCTTTCATTTTTGACATATGCGCGCCGGTAATTACATCGCAACAGCCGGTAGCAGTCACAAAAATGTCGCCTTTCCCCGCCGCCTCGTCCATAGTCGCCACCTCGTAGCCTTCCATGGCCGCTTGCAAAGCGTTGATTGGATCAATTTCCGCGACCATCACCCGCGCGCCAAAACCGCGCATACTCTGACAACAGCCCTTACCAACATCGCCATAACCGGCCACGACTACAATTTTGCCGGCTATCATAATATCCGTAGCGCGTTTAATCCCGTCAGCCAATGATTCCCGGCAGCCGTATTTGTTATCAAATTTTGATTTTGTGACTGAATCGTTCACGTTGATTGCGGCGGTTCCCAATGTTTTTCTATCCATCATTTGATACAGACGATGCACGCCGGTCGTCGTTTCCTCAGACAAACCTTTAATGTCTCTCAACATCTCCGGATGTTTTTCATGCACAACCAAAGTTAAATCGCCGCCATCATCCAGCAGCAGATTTGGCCCGCGATTATCAGCAAATTTCAATGATTCCTCCACACACCGCCAGTACTCCTCTTCAGTCTCTCCTTTCCAAGCAAATACCGGCACTCCTGTCTTGGCAATAGCCGCGGCCGCATGGTCCTGGGTGGAAAAAATGTTGCAGGAAGACCAGCGCACTTCGGCGCCGAGCTCAATCAGTGTCTCAATCAAAACCGCGGTCTGAATGGTCATGTGCAGACAACCGGCAATCCGCGCGCTCTGCAGTGGTTTTTTGCCGGCGAATTTTTGACGCAAGGAAATCAGTCCTGGCATTTCTTTTTCCGCTAAAATAATTTCTTTTCTGCCCCAATCCGCCAATTTTATATCTTTTATTTTATAATCCTTCTGCATAATAAAAAATATTATTATTTATCAAAACTACTTACACACTTACAAACTTAAACACTTACATACTACAGTATCAACTTTCCTTCAAACGCGCTATTGTATTCTCCACCGCATAAGTCGCGGCCACGGCTCCAACTTGACCGCAAGTTTTTAAATCTAATCCATTGGCATAAGCGAAAAAGAATCCGGCGCGATACGCGTCGCCGGCGCCAGTGGGGTCGTCAACAGAACGCGGCGGACAAATACCAATCTCAATTGTCCCATCTTTTGTTGTTATCACCGACCCTCGCCCGCCGAGGGTGGTGATGACAACTTCGACGTGATTCAATAATTCTTTCATATCCCAGCCGGTTTTTTCCTGCGTTAATTTCATTTCATAATCATTGGCAATATAAAATTTGGCTTGACCAATTATCATCATTAATTCCTGCGGCGTGAAAGCGGTAAGCTGATGCGATGGATCAAACACAAATGGAATTTTCTGTTCATAACACTCTTTGGCGTGTTTGATCATGGCTTCTTTCTTGGTCGGCGCGATTAAAGCCAAATCAACTGCGTCTTCCGCGCCCGCCACCGACAAATCAACCGCGTCTTCGCCCGCGCCGCTGTAAAACGCGATAATCTGATTGTCGTCTTTATCAGTGGTAATATGAGCCGAAGCGGTAAATTTATTTTCCACGGTTTTTATATGCGAAGTTTCTATTCCAACGTCTTTAAAATGTTTCAAATAATCAGCCGCATCTTTGCCCAGCGCGCCCAAAATCAACGGCTCTCCGCCCAACAGTTTCAGGGTATAAGCAATATTGCCCGCGCAGCCGCCAAAATTTTTGTTTAATTTATCCACGACAAAACTGACATTCAAAATATGGATCTGATCCGGCAAAATGTGATTTTTAAAACTATCCGGAAAATCCATCACGTAATCATACGCTAGTGATCCAGAAATCAGAATAGGCATAAAAACTTGAGAAAAACATGACCCCACTATTCTAACACAAAATCAATTTATTTCAACCCCTCCTGACCAACACCGCCAAACCCTCAATGTGGGCGGTGCGGGGGAAAAAGTTATATAATTTCATGAACTTAATATCATACGCCTCTTTCAACAGTCCTAAATCCCGCGCGTGGGTGGATAGATTGCAAGATAAATAAATCACCTGTTTCGGCTTCACTGCCAAAATTCTCTCCGCCACTCTTTTATCCAACCCAACCCGCGGCGGGTCAACTATCACTACTTTGTCTGATGTTAGCAACTCCGTCATCTTCTCCGCCGCGATACAGATTGATTTTATTTTAGAAAATCCCTCCCCCTCGTATGGGGAGGCAGGGAGGGGGTCTCTCGCCAACGCCTCAATATTCTCCCTCGCAAACCCAATCGCCTCCTCATTATTATCCACCAAAACACAATCTTTAAATTTCTTTGCCAATGGCAAACTGATTGACCCCACGCCGGAATAAAAATCTACCGCAGATTGATCAGGAAGCAGACTGTCGCTGATATCTTGTAACGCAGATAGAAAGACAGGAATATTTATTTGAAAAAAACTAAACAAACCATATTTTAATTTTGTTCCCAGCAAATCTTCCTCCAAATAATCTTGCCCGGCTTGATACAAAACATCTGTTAGCACTGACGCCGGACTTTTGTGAGTGGAATAAAAAATTGTCAGCCCGACAAAATTATTTTTCAGCTCCGGATAATTCTCAAATTGCAGTCTATCTTTCAAAAACAGCCCGGCCAAAACCTCGCCATTTTGATTACAGCGGACGATCATTGTTTTCAAACTCCGAATCGGAATCTGATTTTGATTAACCCATGCCAATAATTGCAGAGCAACCTCGTTAATCTCCGGCCACGCCAGCTCGCAAACAGTAATCGGAATATATCTTCTGCTTTCCCTGATATGAAACGCTAAACTGATTTTTCCTCCAGATTCCGAAAAAGAATACTCCATTTTATTTCTATACCCATACTCTGCCTCATCACCCAAAATTTCCAAATCACCCGCGTCAATCCCACCCAATTTTTTATAAGTCTCAACAGCAATCTCTTTTTTCCACTTGTTCTCCGCGGCCAAAGACATAATCTGCCACGGTGAACAAGACAAAAAATGTTCTTCCCTCGATTCAATCCTTTCCGGCGATGGCTGAATAATCTCCGCCGCCATCGCTTCTAAATGCGTTTTTTTATTTTTAATTATTTCAATATCCACTTCCTCGCCGGGTAAAGCGTTCCAAACAAAACAGACCCGGCCGTCATCAAGCCTGCCGAGTCCTTGTCCGCCAAAGACCAGTTTTTCAATATTTACTTTCATTCAATAACCACTGAATACTGTTTTTATAAACCGCTATCGCGTGCCAATACCATTTGTTTCGTCTACCCTCATCCGCTTGGTCTAGAGAGCTAAAATAACGCCGTCTATTTTGATATAAAAATAAAATCGGCGGATAGCCGCATTGCGATAAAATAAAATTGAAAAGAAGCCTACCCACCCTGCCATTGCCATCCTCAAACGGGTGAATATGTTCAAAACGCTGATGCCAATCAGCCGCCAATGCCAAAGGATGCCGCTTGTTTTTTTTATTTTTTTTCCACCAATTCAACAATTGATTCATTTCGCGCCTAACCTCGCCAACCGGCGTGGTAGTTTTATTATTAATCACGATATCAACTTTTTTGTAGCCGGCATTTATTGACAAACCTCCGACCAGCAATTTATGCAAGTTTATTATCTGGCGCTGATT
>JACRPD010000032.1 GCA_016214105.1 Candidatus Magasanikiibacteriota bacterium | reverse complement strand
GGTGCAATCGGCGGTGATGTAGAAGACCGCTTTGGAAGCTGAACTTTTATAGGCCTTTTGCATGGTCAACGGACAAGATACGGCCGCGGCGCCGGCATTAACAGTAAAAGTGAAAGAACTGGTCGGACTGGTGTTGCCGGCCGCGTCTTTGGCCAGTACTTTGAACGAGTGCGAGCCATTGGCTAAATTGCCGGGAATGGTGTAGCTGGTGGAGCCGCCATTATCAATCAAAGAACCATTGTCAATCTGAATCCAATACGAAGTGACACCAACATTGTCGCTGGTGGCATTCCAAGTAAAAATGGGCGTGGCATCGGCATCATTGCTGATTTTTTGCAAGCCGGGCGGAGTGGATGGAGACGCGGTGTCGACCGCCACTGCCGGAGCCGCAGACACTGACACTGTGGTAAGGGAACCCAAACCAACATTGCCTGCCGCGTCAGAACAGCGGGCTTGCAAAGTGTGACTCGTCGTGTTTAAAAAAGAATATTCGCGACTGGCGCTTCCGGAAGTTGTTCCGGCTAGCGCCATCGGACCTTGATCAACACTATCAACATAAAGATTGCAAGATGTTACGCCAACAGAATCAGAATACGAGACAGTGAAAGATTGTGAATAAGTTGCTATAGCTGTGGTAGGCGAGATAGAGCTGACATACGGCGCAGTAGTATCGGCCGGCGCTCCGCCAGTTATTGTCCAAGTATAAGAATCGGGAGTGGCGTCAACATTGAGAGCGATGTCAATCGCGCGCGCTTGAAAAGTGTGGCTGCCAACTGACAAACCATCATAAATTTTAGGACTTGTGCAAACGACAAAAATTCCCGTATCTAATTTACATTCAAAAGTAGCTGATTCGTTGGCGGAAAATCCAAAAGTTGCCGAGGTGCTGACTGTACTCAATGACGGTTTGCTATTTATAGTCGTGTCAGGCGCAGTGGTGTCAGCGGCAGCCGCAGCTGAAACAACAACTGTGACAGGGATGCTCCAACCATCATAATTACCATCAGTACAGCCAACTTTCACGGAATAACTACCGGCCGATGAGAAAGTGTGCGACTTGCTGGCTGATCCGGATGTGGCGCCGTTCAAACTCATGCTACCTTGAAGTGAGTCATTAACATAAAACCAACAATTGGTTACGCCAACAGCATCGGAAAAAGTAGCGGAAAAAGTTTTAGCAACACCGACGGTGGCGGTGATTGGAGCGACAGCTCCGACAACCGGAGCCGTGGTATCAATATTATAAGTCAAAATATTTAATGACCCGGCATTACCGGCAGCGTCAACAGCGCGTACCGCAAAAGTGTGTGAGCCGTCAGCTTGTGCCGATTGAATATTGACAGTGGTAAACAAATTGGCATTGACAAAAGACAAATTATCCATCTGAAATTCATATTTGGCAATGCCGGTGCCAATAAAACCATCGCCGGGATTATCAGAAGATGTGCCCCACAGCATAGTGGGAGTGTTATCGCCAATAGGCGTAGTTTTTTGCACGGAAGATGGCTGACTGGGTGGAATTTCTTCATAACGCGCGACTGTCCCATTTCCACCAACGGCAACAGAAGTTAAATATGATCCAAAATTTTGAACTGAAACGCCATAAAAGATATTTGTAGTTGGCGAAGAAATGCTGATCCAGCTGACGCCAGAATCAATGGTCCTCAAAATAACGCTGCCATACCCAACAATAAATCCTTGAGAACCAGCTAATTTAATCGATGTTAAAGCATCGCTGACAGGTGGAGTAAGTTTGCTCCAAGTCGCGCCGCTGTCAGTGGTGCGTAAAATAGTGCCGCCTGAGCCAACTGCCATTAATGACAAGTGCGTGGCTGAAGAAGCAAAAATAGTGGTGTCAAATAATGTCGCCGTGGTTGGCGCGGATTGAGCTGCCCAAGTGGTCCAATCGGAAGTTGGCGTTAATTGAATACTGCGTAGAATGGTTCCGCCTAGTCCAACCGCCCATACGGCTCTAGTAACAACAGATCCGGAAATAACGCCACCGGCGACACTATTAAGAAACTGGCTAGTTCCTGAATTTTTCTGCACCCAATTAGTTCCTCCATCGATTGTCTGCCAAATTGTGCCGTCAATGCCCACGGCAAAACCGGTGGAAGTATCAAAGAAAAAAACAGAATTAAGCCCGACACTGCCTCCAACCGGCGTCTGCGAACTCCAAGTATTTCCACCATCGATTGTTTTTAAAATAAAACCAGCAAAACTTGGAGCGCTCCCTCGTCCTACTGCCCAAGCTGTATTTTGATCAATAATATCCACATCATATATGTTCAAATCAACAGGCAAATTGCCAACAGCAGTCCAACTGTTTCCGCCGTTCGTTGTTTTCAAAATAGTGCCTTGGCTGCCGACAGCAAAACCAAATTTATTGTCAAGCATGTCAATACTGCGCAGTATGTAAGTTGTGCCTGAAGTCCCCAAAACCCAATTGGCCGCCTGTGCCGGCACAATTACACTCAAAATCGCCAAGACAGCCAGCGTTATAAAAATCCCGTATGTCTTTTTTGACATATAGTTTATTTAAATTTAATTATTTCTGTCTTTATTATACACCAAAACAGCTAAAAAGTCACAAAAAAGTCAATTTTCGGCTGCTATATTTTCAATATGCCTGATTTTTACTGTCTTTTGCGCCTTATTAAGCAATACACTAATGGAATCAATCTGAAAAAATTTTTCCCT
>JACRPD010000025.1 GCA_016214105.1 Candidatus Magasanikiibacteriota bacterium | reverse complement strand
TTTTGCCATTTCCAATCCCCTATTCCTCGCCGCCGGCGCACCCTTGTTCTCCTGTCTGACAAAGTGTATTCGTATATCGTGCCGTAGTCCGTAGTCCGTAGTCCGTAGTCCGCTAACACTCCCGTCATCAACGACGATCACTTCTAAATTTTTGTAAGTTTGTTTGGCGATTGAATCCAAAGCCAGACGAAGTTCTCTCGCTTGATTAAAAACCGGAATGATAATGCTAATCAACGACTGCATAGGTCTTTTTAAAATACAAAATAATCGGATACAAAACCATTTGTAGGGCGATGAAACTGTAAATTGCCGTGTAATTGCCAAAATAAATAAACACCGCGATTACGCCCATCATCATCAGCCGGCCAATGTTAAGATAAAGTTCGCGGGAAATCCAAGTAATGGCGTTGCCCGTTTCTTTCTTGTCCAGTATCACATTTCCGCGGATTGGCTCCAACAAACTCAAAATGGCTTTTAGTAAAAGCGCCAAAGCAAAAAAACCTAAAAAACTTTTTACAAAAATAAAAGAAAAAACCACGCCGGCCGACATGATTGAAAGCGGCCAGATAAAAATCATTCGTTTTTGCCAGCGGTCGGAGATTCTGGCCATCGGCAAAGCGACAATTATTCCGGCCAAAGCCGCGATGGACAAAAACCGACCGAAATTTAATTCCGTGGTTATATACTGCAATGAAAAAACTGTCACGACTATCAAACTTGTTTTGTGCAAAGAGCCGTCAATGATGGACAACGTCCGTAAGCCGCGGATATGGGTCAAAACTTCTTTAGTGGTGTAGGAATATTTTTGGCGCTCAACAAACCTTGTGAGATACGCAGCAGACAATAGAATAAGCACAGCGCAGGAAATAAAGATCCACAACGGAAATTTAGCCAACACAAAACTTCCAATCAGCGGCGCAACCAATCCGGTAATAATTCCAATTGACCAATAAATTGTCATGTGTTCCAAATTGCCTCGTTGGATACTCTTAAAATAAAGAATGTTATAGGGCGCGAAAAACATTATTACACCCAAGCCATATATTATTGTATATGGAAACAAAAGCGCAGTCGCCGGAAAAGGCAAGAGTAAAATTAACATTCCGACGACTATCAACAGATACCCAGTCAAAATAGTCCCGCGAGAAAATAAAGTTCTTCTGAAAAGCAAATACGCGACGATTAGAGAATATGAAAAAAAATCAGCCAAGAATATTTGAAAAAACGTAACGTCTTTTTTAACGAAGTAAACGAACAGCACGGAGGTAAACCCAAAAGTGGCAAAAGCCAACAGCGCTTGCAGCCACCAGACTTTGAAATTTTTTTTCAGCCATTTTTGCATAGTTTTTGTTAATCAAATTCTGCCGTCCCTACGGGACTAGACATAAATTGATTACCCCCAATTCACACCCACCTCCCAATCACCTTCAACTGGTTCTCCCATTTAAAATCCGCCTCTAATCTCATTCTGGCATTCATACCGAGATTTTTGGCATATTTTTCATTTTTTAATAGCTCAATAATTGAATCCGCCACAATTTTATCACCCTGATAAATATCAACCACCAGACCGGTCTGGCCGTTTAAAACCGCTTCTTCCACGCCTCCGCTCCGGCCGGCGATTACCGGCAGACCGGCCGCGGCTGATTCAAGAAACACCAAACCCAACCCCTCTTCTCTGCCTTCATCAGGGTGCGTTAAAAGCACAAATAAATCAGCGAGATAATAAAATTGTTTTAATTCTTTGTGCGGTACCATGCCGATATAACGAACGACATTTTGCAAGAAATTTTTCTGTATCTCCTTCAAAATAGACTCGCATTTCGGCCCATCGCCAATTACCAGCCAAACCAAATTAGGAACTTTTTCCAAAACTTTTGACAAAATCCTAACCAAATGCGGATAGCCTTTGCCATCATCCATGCGCGCGATGGTTAAAATCACTTTTTTACCTTCCAAAGCGTATTGAGATTTTAGTTTATCAATCACATCTCCCGCCGGCGCTTGATAAAAATCATCGTCCGGGCAAGGATACAATACCAAGCTTTTGTCCGCGAACTCCGGCCAAACGCGTAAAAATCTTTGCCGCAAACTGGCGCTGTTGAAAATTATCGCTTCCACCTGATTTACCACTGATCGCATTCTATTTTTCTTCCAGTTTGAACGCGAAGCCAACAGAACATCCGTGCCATGAGAAAAAATTAAAAATGGCGTATGCAGAAATTTTTTAATCAACCGAGCGACATAACCGACCGGTAAGACATGATGCAAATAAATAATGTCAATTTTTTCTTTGCGCGCCAGCCAAAACACGTGCCAAAATAATTTCAGCCAACGAGGCCAAATGAACGGCGGAAAATAAAAATTATGCCGGACGACTTTAAACGCGCAGTTTGCGTCAAATTCTTTCGCTTGTTTATGTTTTGACGCGAGAATAACGACTTCCTCCGGTTTAAGCGCGGACGCGAATTGATGCGTATAGCTCGCGATGCCGCCGATCTGTGGCGGAAATTCCATTGTGATTATAAGTTTTTTCATAGCTTATTAGTTAGCGCCTAATTATTTGCAGAGCATCTTTAAGCTGGCCGGCTGTCACTGCGCGGGTGATAAAAAGCATCGCCGAATAAACTATCGCGCCCGCAAAAATTGCAATGAAATAATTGGACAAAATATTAATCTGGTAAACGACAGCGCCCATGACAAGCGCGGCGATGATAATTTGAACGGATGTTTTGAATAAAAACCGATGCGATATCGCGGTCATTCTCCGGGCAACGACATAACCCCAAATTGTTAAAACAAAATTTCCCGCTAACGCGGAGGACGCGGCGCCGATAATGCCATAGCGAGGAATTAAAAACAAATTCAACGCGATATTCAAAATCATCACAAAAAAGACGATCAGCGTTTGTGTCGCTTGCCGGTTACAGGCGTTCAAAAAAGCGCCAATGGGAAAACTGATATAAGAAAATACTAAGCCGGCCAAAAGTATTTGCAGAGGTAAAACTGAGTTAAGATATTCCGGCGTATAAAGAGATAAAATAATCGGTTTGGCCAAGATTCCAATCCCAATAGCGATCGGCATGACAATCAACAGCAAATATTTAATCCCACGCTCATAAATTAAAGCTAATTTTTGTTTGTCAGACGCGAAATACTCACTGAATTTAGGATATAATGCCGCGACCAGCGCCAGCGGAATAAACTGAAAGGCGTAAGTGATTTTGTAAGGAATACTATACCAGCCGACCGCGACATCGCCGGCCAATTTTGATAACAGAATAGAATCCGCGTATGAATAAACGCGGGCAAAAACCGCAGCCATGGCAAATGGAACCGCGACCCGTCCGAAAAATTTAATTACTTCCTTGTCCCAGCGCGGTTTTAATTTAATCTGATATTTTTTATATAATACCGCGCCGACGTAACAGACATTGAAAAAACTGGGGATGGTAAAGGCAAGGATCAAGTAAATCAGGGGTAAACGCATATATAAAAACGTTGTGCCTAAAATCAAAGTCAGAAACTGGCTGCCGGTGATAGCCAGCGCTTCGTATTTTAAATTTCCTAGCGCGCGCAAAACGCCATAAATTGAAAGGTGCAAAGAATCAAACAGCATGGTCAAACCGGATAAATAGACCAGATATTTTGTTTCAATCGGATAGCCCATTAGATTAATTACAAAGAAGACTCCCAAATAACTTAAGCCGCCTAGAAAAATTTTTGCAAACAGGACACTGGAAAGATATTGCTGTATTTTGCTCTTTTCTCTCGCCCCCTCGCGAATCAAGACGTTATTTAACCCTAAATCAACAAAGACAACAAAAATAGTCGTAAAAGACAAAGCGAAAAAATATTTGCCGATATTTTCCGCGCCGATATTCCGGGCGAGAATCGTAAAATAAACGAAAGAAATTATCTTTTGCCCGACTGATGCCGCCGTCATCCACGCGGTGTTGCGAGTGATTGATTTATCCATAGTTTGGTATATTTTACCTGAAAACACACTGAATTACAACAAAACCGCCTTTCGGCGGTTTTCGTAGTTCGTAATTTCGTATTCCTTTCGTATGTTCACATATCTTAACGCTTTCTCCACTGATGTCCTCTGCGAGCGCGGTGCAAACCGAATTTCTTCCGTTCTTTAGCTCTTGAATCTCTGGTTAAAAATCCTTCGGCTTTCAAAATCGCTCTAAAATCTTTATTCCACTTTTCCAACGCGCGCGCGATTCCGTGTCTGACCGCTTCCGCTTGCGAAGTAATGCCGCCGCCATTCACCTTAATACTGATAGCAAAGCTTTTTTCCTTGCCAACCGCTATCAATGGAGAAAGCACTTTGTCCATCCAATATTTAATCTTAAAATAACCGACCAATGTTTTTCCATTAACGATTATTTCTCCTTTGCCCAAAGCCAACTGAACACGCGCGGTTGACGTTTTACGCCTGCCCAAAGTTTTGACAATGTCTTCCTGTTTTACTTCTTTTTTTTCTGCTTTCTCAACCATAAAACAAAATTATTTTTTGAAAGTTAAACGCTTCATCAGCTCAACTCGTCGGTTGTTTTTTGGCAGCATGCCATTAACCGCGCGCTTTATCACCTCGGTCGGGTCTTTCTCAAAAATCTTTTTCATTGGCACGCGCTTGATTCCGCCCGGATGCATAGTGTGATGATAATAATCTTTTTGCACAAACTTACGGCCGGTAAACTTTACTCTATCCGCGTTCAAAACCACCACACAATCTCCTTCATCACAACAAGGATCAAAGCCGGCTTTATTTTTTCCGCGTAAAATTTTAGCAATTTGCGTTGCCAATCGTCCGACCGCTTGCTCGGTGGCGTCAATCTGAATGTGGTTTCTTTTGACTGTCATATTTAAAGCTATCAAACTAATTCAATTCGCGCCATCAGAGCGCCGTCGTTCTTGCGCGGAGGCAATTTAATCACGCGGGTATAACCGCCTTGACGGTCTTTGTATTTCGGCCCGATCTCTTTAACCAACTTATTAATTGCCTCGTCTGTGTATAAAAAAGCTTGAATTTGTCGGCGAGCGATCAGTCCATTGGCTTTTTTGGCGATTGTTATCAAAGGTTCAATGACGCTGCGTAGCGCTTTCGCTTTGGCTTGCGTGGTGCGGATGTTGCCGTGCAAAACCAAACTCTGCGCCAAATTGCGGAACATCGCTTCGCGGGGCTTCTTTTCTCTGCCTAAAGTAATTTTTTTCTTATTATGCCTCATAATTATTTTTTAGCCGGTTTCTTCGCTTTTTTTGTTTTCTTAACTTCTTTTTTATCTTCGCTCTCGGTTTCTTTTTCTTCTTTCGCTTCTATTTTTTCTTCCGTGGTTTCAACTTCCTCCGACGAAACTTCGTTGTCAAGCGCCGGGACAGCGGCGTCTTCGTTGCTTGCTTCCAAAATTAAAGCAAAATGATCCATCAAGACATTAACCGCTTGGCGCACTGCGTCTTTAGGAGCGATCGTCCCGTTTGTTTCTATAGTAATCGTTAATTTTTCGTAGTCGGTAACGTCGCCAACACGGGTCAACTCAACTTTGTAGCCAATATCGCGGATTGGCGTGTAAAGCGAATCAACCAAAACCGTGCCTAAATCCAAATTGGCGTTTTTCTTTTCTTCCACCGGCACATAGCCTCGGCCTTTGCCAATAACAACTTCCATTTCTATTTTAACTTTGTCATTCGTAATGGTAAAAAGTTTTAAATCCGGATTGGCGATTTCCACATCGGAGTTCTTGTCAAAATCCGCCGCGGTTACTTCTCCTTTGCCTTTTTTCTCAAGTTTTAGAGTCACCGGCTCATCGGAAAAACTGCGGACGGCCAGCTGTTTCAAATTTAAAATTATTTCCACCACGTCTTCCAACACGCCTTCAATCGTTGAAAATTCATGTTGTACTCCTCTTATCTTAACTGATTCCACCGCGGCGCCAGGTAAAGAAGATAACAGCACACGGCGCAACGCGTTGCCCAAAGTTGTGCCATAGCCCTGGTGACAAGGAGTGATAACAACCTTGCCGATATTGGGATTATCGGTGGTAATAAATTCAATTGAAGACGGCAGAAAGATTTTTTCCATATGACAGGTATTATGTTGAAAAATTATCTTGCTGAATAGTATTCAATAATCAGCTTGACGTCAAACACTTTCTCAAAATCAATTTCGCCCGGCTGATTTAATATTTTTCCGGTCAAAGTGTTCGCGTCCATTTTTAACCAAGACGGCCGGTCCATTTTTAGTAATTTTTCAGTCATGCCGTCAAAAATCTTTTTCTTCTTTTTATTTTCTTTCAAAGCGATTTCATCGCCAACGCTCAAAATATGAGAAGGCACGTTCAGTGGTTTGCTGTTAACTTTAAACATTTTATGAGACACCATTTGCCTGGCTTGCGCTCTGGTAACGGCAAAGCCAAGGCGATAGACCACATTATCCAGCCGCGTTTCCAGTAATCTTTGCAAATTAACGCCGGAATCGCCTTTCAAAGTTGTCGCTTTATCCACATAACCGCGGAATTGGCTTTCTCTCAAACCATAAACAATCCTGGCTTTTTGTTTTTCCAAAAGCTGTTTGCCGAATCCGGTCGCGGCCTTCGGACGCTTGCCCGGACCATGAACTCCCGGCGGCTGGCTTAAACGTTTGGCGACTTTGGTCGGATTTGTCTTCAAGCCAAGATTAATGCCGAATCGTCTGGCAATTTTATTTTTTGGACCGATATATCTTCCCATATTTTTTTGTTATACTCTGCGTCTTTTTGGCGGACGACAGCCATTGTGCGGAATCGGAGTAATATCTTTGATGGACAAAACTTGAACTCCATTCGCGTTAAAACCGCGGATCGCGCCTTCTCTGCCGGCGCCAATGCCTTTAATAAAAACATTTACTTCTCTTAAACCGCAAGGCGCGATTGAATCAATCACTTTTTTAACCACCTGTTGCGCGGCGTAAGGGGTGGCTTTTTTCGGACCTTTAAAACCCGTCATGCCGGCGCTCGCCCAACCAAGCACATCGCCATTTTGATCAGTGATAGTAACGATGGTATTATTAAAAGATGCCTGAATATAAGCGCGGCCATGCGAAACCTGCTTCACAGCTTTCTTTTTTTTAATATTTTTTTTTGTATCTTTATTCTCTGCCATAGTATTTATTATGTTTTCTGCGCGGATTGTTTTCTCCCGCTTGTCGCGATATTGCGCTTGTTGCCGCGCACGGTGCGGGAATTGGTCCGTGTTCGCTGTCCTCTGACCGGCAGATGCTTGGCATGCCTAGAACCGCGATAACATTTAATATCTTTCATCCGTTTGATATTTTCAGCGACCTCGCGTCGTAAATCACCTTCGGTCTTATATTGTTTTTCAACAATAGCGCGGATTTTGTCTTCTTGTTCTTGAGTCAAATCTTTAACTCTGATATTCTCGTCTATTTTAACAACAGACAATATTTTTTTAGCCAAAGTCGGACCAATACCATAAATATATGGCAGGCTGACTACGATTTTTTTTTCACGCGGAATATTAACGCCTGCGATTCTCATAAATCAAAATATTAACTAAGCGGATTTTTTGCGCTGTTTAGTTCCCTGGCGCTGTTTGTGGCGGGGATTTTCACAAATAATATAAACAACACCGCCGCGGCGAACGACTTTGCATTTCTTGCAACGAACCGACACTCCTGCTCTTACTTTCATAAATTAGAACAAAAAATACCAACCACTGCCGCGATATCGGCGTCCGACAGTCTCTTCACGCGGACATATGGCCGTAAGCGTGAAGGAGGTCAAACTACACCGCACTGGTTGATACTTTTTAATTTAGAATCTGTAAATTATCCGGCCTTTGGATAAATCGTAAGGCGTCATTTCCACTTTAACCTCATCGCCGACACCGAGGCGGATATGGTTAATCCGCATCTTGCCTGACAAGTGGCTGATGACCTCATGGCCATTTTCCAATTTAATCCTGAATTTCGCGCCGGGCAATAATTCTTCAATCATGCCGCGGACTTCAAGAACGTCGTTCTTGGCTGTCATGGGTAGGAAATTAATCTGGCGCTATTTTACAGTAAAGCTGAAAATCTGTCAAGTAAAATCTCCGCGCCGGATGTGAATAAGTTTTTTTGCTTAATTAAGCGGATTATTCAGTATTGGTGATTTTGAACGATAAACCCAGTATTTGTAGCTCAAAAAATTCCAGCAAGTTGCTAAAATAATTGTGCCAATTCTGACTAACCGATAATCAAAAGCCAAACGATGATTAAATATATACATTGTCGTTATTGAGACGGCGTAATTAAAACCAACCAATATCAAAAAACGGACAAGCTGGCGATGATCTAATTCCTTGCTGTCAAACGACCAATACTTGTTTAACAAAAAAACGTAGGCGATAATAAACACTTGATTGGCAATGACCGCAGTGATAGGTTTCCAGTCAAAAACTTCTTTTAACAGCATCAACGAACCCATATCTAAAATAAACGCGGAAAAACCGACGCAGAAATAGCGAAAAAATTGGTGGCGGAGAGACCAGGCGTTGGTGATGAGTTTTTTAAACATAATTATTATATTCCTTGTACACTTTTTTAAAAAGCGGAGGTATATATGATTTATACCTTTGAAAAAGTCGCAATGGAAGGTATTGTATGGATCGAATTATCTTTCTGCAATTTTTTGCGCCACAAGCACATGTCATCGACCAATTGACATCAACTTCGGAAATAGAGTCATCAATAGTAATCTCTTCATTAGCACGAATTTTCCTCATGGCGACTACTTTATCTCTGTCGCGTAAACCTACATTCGGAGTACATGAATGTCGGAAAAAACACCATGGATTATTCTGATAAGGTATTATCCACTCTCTTTTACCAATCCCAAGCCATTTGTACCCAATTTTATAATTTGGACTTTTCGGGTACGTTATCTTCGTCCCTTCTACCTGAAATACCAACTCATTTTTTTTAATCACATCTTTGGCATACAATCTGTAATCGCCTTTTTTATCTCTTTTTTCGTACACCTTATTTTTAATATATCTACTGCGCAGATAGGCAGGTATATACTGTCTGTATTTTTTAAATATATTTACTGGCAAAAATTGTACACTTTGTATCAGTTTTCTACAGTTTGGCGCTCCGCAGTGACATATCATGTGCCAACCTTTCTCAGAGGCTTCGGTCCACGAATAATCAATAACAATTTCTTCATTTTTATAGATTGAACGAATGGCGACAACTGTTGAGGTTCCCTTAAGACCGACATTCGGTTGACAAGAATGATTAATAAAAATCCACGGATTATCCCGATAGGGAATTTTCCAAGCGTTTTGACTTATTTGTAACCAATCTTCCCCTATTCTCCAATCAGGATCTTTTGAATATTTGACAATAGGACCATGCACGGTAAAAATTACTTCCCCTTTTTTAAAATTCTTGTTGCTAAAAATCCCTTTTCCAGCTATGGACGATTTTTTTATTTCTAAAAACTTGAAAAACATAGGCTTGTTTTTTTCTACACTCGCTGAGACCCCCTCCCCGCCTCCCCGTTCGGCTGGGCGCTCACGACGAAGCCCTACGAGGGGGAGGTTTAGAGAAGAATGGCCTTTATTCTCCTTACTCCCGCGCTGCTGGCTTCTTCTTTAACGATCTTAAACTGACCCAGAGCTCCGGTGTGTTCAACATGCGGACCGCCGCAAAGTTCCATACTAAAATCTCCGATTTTATATACTTTAACAATCTCCGGATACTTGCTCGGGTCAAAAGAAACTTTAACTGTTTTTAATGCTTCATCTCTCGGCATCTCCAACATCTCAACTTTTTTATCTTCTTTTATTTTTTCATTAACCAAATCTTCCACGGATTTAATTTGTTCCACAGTTAATTTCTCCGGATAATTAAAATCAAATCGTAATCTTTCCACTGTAATATTACTCCCCTTTTGAAAAATCCCGCCCCGCTCTGAGCTTGCAGTTCGATACGACTCACCACCATGAGCTTGCCGAATGGCCGAAGAGCCGTCCAACACGCGATTCAACGCCGCCAAAAGCAAATGCGTGGCCGTGTGATATTTTGTCTCCATCTCCCCTGTCCCGGCCAATCCGCCTTTGAATTTTTGTTCCGCGCCTATGCGGGAAACCTCCTGATGTTTTTTCATCTCTTCGTTAAAACCCGCCACGTCAACATCTATTCCCTTCTCTTTGGCCAACTCAATCGTCATCTCAATCGGAAAACCGTATGACTGATAAAGATCAAACGCAACATCCCCGGGAATCACTTTGGCCGCCAAGCCCTTAATTCCTAATTCATAATTCATAATTCCTCGCTCAAGCGTTTCTCTAAATTTACTTTCTTCTTTTTCCAATTCAGATAAAATTAAATTTTGTTGGCTAAATAAATCCGCATACACATTTTTGTAGGTTTCGATATATTCTTTGGCGATAACAGGCGTAAAAAGCTGACTGATGCCGAGATTAGCGGCAAACCGCACCGCTCTGCGAATCAAACGGCGAGTAAAATATCCTTGATCTTTTCTGGACGGCACAGCGCCGTCAGCGATTAAAAAAACGGCCGCGCGCAGATGATCTAAAATAACTCTGAACGCGAAAGTTTCTTTTTCATCCGCGCCGTATGTTTTGCCGGATAATTCTTCAATTTTTTTCAACGCGCCGGAAAATAAATCAATTCTGAAAATATCCGGATTATTATTCAAAGCCGCGGTCATCCGCTCCAGCCCGCCGCCAAAATCTATATTTTTTTGTTTTAATTCATTAAAGCCGTTTTTGGTTTTTACATATTGCATGAAAACATTGTTTCCGATCTCCACAAAACGACCGCAGTCGCAATTTACATGACAGTGTTTACCGTATTTTTGTTCATCGTGGTGCGCTTGCCATGAGCTTGTCGAAGGGCTAAAATCAAAAAACATTTCGCTGTCCGGCCCGCCCGGCTCGCCCTCCGGCATTTTTTCCGGCACACCAGCGCGACTCCACCAGTTTTTATCAGCTGCATAATAAAAAATCCGTCCGCCTTTCATTCCATCTTTTTCTGAGTTATTAACAATCTCGGCTTTGACGCCAACTGATTTGAATAATTCCTGCCAAATTTTTGCCGCTTCTTCATCGCGAGGGATATTGTTTTTTACATCTCCTCTAAAACAAGTGATAAAAATTTTATTCGGATCAAAATTTAATTTCTTGATAAGAAACTCCCACATCCATTCAATTTGTTCTTTTTTAAAATAATCGCCCAAAGACCAGTTGCCGAGCATTTCAAAAAAAGTTGTATGCCGATTATCCCCCACCTCGTCAATATCTTGCGTGCGAAAACATTTTTGCGAATTAACGATTCTCGTCCCTTGCGCGTGCGGTTCGCCCAAAAGATGCGGAATCATCGGCTGCATCCCCGCGCTGGTAAATAAAGTTGTTGGATCATTTTCCGGAATCAAAGAAGCGCTCGGAATAATCGCGTGGGCTTTGCTTTTGAAAAAGTCTAGATATTTTTGGCGAAGTTCGTTTGAAATTATCATAATAAAATTTCACCGCCGCCTAAACATTCATTATTTTTATAAAATACCGCGAACTGTCCGGGCGTTACCGCCCGTTGTGGTTTCGCGAATCGTACCAAGAGATTGCTTCGTAGTCGCGCGAGCTCCTCCTCGCAATGACACTCCTGTAGCGGTTGTCTATGCCTCAACCTCACCATACATTTTAACGGAAACTTGGGAGAATGTCCACTAATCCAACTAACGTTACCGACTTTAATCTCTTTTTTGTATAACAGAGCGTCATCTTCGTAGCCGACAATTAAGCGATTATTTTTTACATCTTTATTCACGACAAACAATGGCTCGTCGCGCTTAATTCCTAACTCATAATTCATAATTACCAATCGTTCGCGTTGACCAATCGTATAAAACGCCAATCCGTCATGTTCGCCCACAATCGTGCCATCGCTCAGTGAAGTCTTTCCTTTCTTCTGTGCAATCGATGCTTGCAAGAATTCTCTCATCGGCACTTCGCCGACAAAACAAATCCCCATGCTTTCTTCCTTATCAGCTGTGGACAAATCAAATTTTCGCGCCAGCTTTCGGACTTCCGACTTCAAATAATTGCCGAGTGGAAACAAAACATGCTGTAATTGTTTTTTATTCAATTGGTGCAAGAAGTAAGTCTGGTCTTTATTATTATCTTTCGCCTGTAGCAATCTGACTTTATAGACTTTTGACTTTATAGACTTTTGACTCAATTTCGCATAATGCCCCGTAGCTAATTTTGCATATCCCAACCGCTTTGCCGCTCGCAACCACACCCCAAACTTCACAAATTTATTGCACGTCACATCCGGATTGGGTGTCCGGCCGACGCGGTATTCGCGAAACATGTAATCCAAAACTAGTTTTTTATACTCTTTTTGAAAATCCAATTTAATCAATTTAATCCTCAGCTTCGCCGCCACCCGCACCGCATCTCTATAATCCGGCAACCAGCAATCACCATTAGTAGCATTAGCATTCATTTGTATATTAGCATTATAATTTACAGCAAACATTCCCGTCACATCATAACCTTGCTTTAATAATAAAGCAGCGGCCACGGAAGAATCCACGCCGCCACTCATTGCCACTAACACCTTTTCTTTTTTCTTTATCATAGCCGTGGAAACAAAATCCCGCTCTTTCTTATTTTCGCGCCGGATTTTAATTTGCCTCGTTCTATCTCTTTCTCTAATATATCCAATTTATCCGCGTCAATCCCCAGCTGTGACAAAATATTCTCCGCGGTTTCGGGAATTATTGGCAGAAGCGCCAAAGCGATTTGACGCAAGCTTTCCGCCAATTGATACAACATCGGTTGAATATTCACGCCGTTCTTTATTTTCTCCCATGGCTTTTCTTCGGAAATTAAAGTATCAAGTTCTGCCACAAAACCATTTACCAATTTAACAATCTCATCAAACTTGTACTCGCTGAAATACGCATTAAATCTTTTCCAAAATTCCTCGGTCTTGTGTCCTATGTCCTCCGCCTTTCCGTCAGGCACGCGGCTGTCGCAGTACTTTTCTATCATTGTCAAAATCCGCGAAGTCAGATTGCCCACGCCATTTACCAAATGCGCGGTGTAGAATTTCTCAAAACGCTCAATACTAAAATCGCCATCATCATCCGGCGGCAAAGCGCCAAGTAAAAAATAACGAACCGCGTCCGTGCCAACTCGTGGTGAGCTTGCCGAACCATATTTTTCCACCAATTCAAACGGATCAACCACATTACCAAGCGATTTGCTCATTTTTTGCCCGTCGGAAGTGATAAAACCGTGGATAAAAATTTGTTTTGAAGCTGGCAGATCAGCAGACATCAGCATCGCTTGCCACATCGCGCTTTGTTGTCGCAGATTATCTTTCCCAGCTACCTGCACGCCCGGCCAAAAGTTTTTAAATTTTTTCTCATCATTGGGCCAACCGAGTGTTGATATATAATTAATAAGCGCGTCAAACCAAACATACATCACGTGGTCTTCATCATTTGGAACCTGAATCCCCCAAGGCATTTTGGATTTTAAGCGGGAAATACTAAAGTCCTCCAATCCCCTTTCTACAAAATTTTTAATTTCTTGCAGACGATTGCCTGGGACGACAAAACTCGGATTTTTTTTGTAAAACTTTAATAATGGTTTTTTATATTTAGAAAATTTAAAAAAATAATTTTCTTCTTCAATTAATTCTATTTTTAAATTTGGATGCACCGGACATTTATCATCAACCAACTCTGAATCAGTCTTTTCCAGCTCGCAACCAACGCAGTATTTTATTTTATAATTTTTTTTATAAATATCCCCGTTCTTAAAACACCTCAGCCAAAACTCTTGCGTCGCTTTGGTGTGATGATCGTCTGTGGTGCGGATAAAATTGGTATAACTTAAATTCAACGCCTGTTTTAACGCGTCAAACCGCGCGGCATATCGATCGCAATACGTTTGCGGATCCTCATGATTCTCTAACGCTTTGCGATAAATTTTTAAGCCATGCTCGTCAGTGCCGGTATTAAACACCACTTCTTCGCCTAACAATCGGTGGTAACGCGCCAGCGCGTCAGCCTGGATGATTTCCAGAGCAAAACCAATGTGCGGATCGGCGTTCACATAAGGCAGCGTGGTGGTGAGGTAAAAAGTTTTTGGCATAATTTAATTGACTAAATCAAGATTTTTTTGTTTAATATATTTGGTCTCTCTCGAATCTGTAGCGCTTGCTCGGGCAGTACAAGCTGTCATGAGGGATTAGATTCTGGAGAGACCAACGATTCTCTGTTTTTTAAAACCTAATGGTATTCCTAAACGATTTAGTACCGCCTCTTTTACTTTTAATATTTCCTCATCCGTGCGTAATCCCGCATTAGCCAGATACTCTCTTGATCCTCCGCTAAGCAAATACTCAATGATTAATTGTTCCAGTTTGATTTGTTCGGTTTGTTTTTCGCCGGCTAATCTTATCAACTCATCTGACAGCTGCGCCAAATGCTTCTTTCTCTTTTCCTCTGATCTCTCTGTGGCTTTACCTCTTACAAACTCTCTTAGTTCTCCCAAAGTGGCCGGTATGTTTGGAAATTTACCACGTAAATATTTTTTTCTACAATACCTATAGACGGAACGCAGCCTTGGTCGGTTAATTCTTTTCCCTTCTACCCTCTCAAGCTCATCTAATATTTCCTCATCAGATCTTCCGTTTATCAATCCTTTAAATATCGCCTCCAATCTTTGTCTGTGCGTTCTATCCTCAATGGATTCAAGAATAGTTGCCAGCTCATCCACAGCTTCTAAATTACCGGCAACATTCGGCGACTCCATCGGTCTTCCATTTATTTCCGCTGAACCCAACTTTGGAATCAAACCGTAAGATTCTTCCGTTTTCAATGGATTGAAAGATTCTGGATTGCCCATATTTTTATTTATTAACGATAACAACAAACTCCCCTTTCTCCGGCACATTCATTTCTAAAATCTCTTCAATCGTCCCGCGGTAAATGCTTTCAAATTGTTTGGTTAATTCGCGACCAACGCAAATTTGTTGATGTTTATTTAAAACACCAGACAGTTCGGTCAAACATTTTTTAATTCGGTGCGATGATTCATAAAACGCGACCGTGTGTTTCGCTTCCGCGATTTCTTGAAAAAACTTCGCTCTACCTTTGTGCGGCGGGAAGCCAAGGAATAGAAACTTACTTGTATCAAAACCACACAGAGATAACGCGGCGGTTAGGGCTGATGGACCTGGTATTGGTATTATTGTTAAATTGTTAAATTGTTCTATTGTTAATTGGCGAACGAGCCAACTGCCTGGGTCGGAAATTCCAGGAGTCCCGGCATCAGTAACCAGCGACAAATTCTTACCCGCGCTTAGCAGCTCTTTAATCTCTCTAACTTTCTTTTCATCACTATGTTGATGATAACTAATCGTCGGTGTTTTAATTTCAAAATGATTCAATAATTTTTGCGTATGTCTGGTGTCTTCGCATAAAATAAAATCAACGCTTTTAAGTGTTTCAAGCGCGCGCAGAGTTATGTCGCCTAAATTGCCGATGGGGGTAGCAACTACAAACAGGTTACCCATATACTATTCAATGACTATTGCCGCGGTTGGACAACTTTCCACGCCCATTTTGATAATTTCTTCGCTGTCGCCAGGCGGATTGATAACTTCAGCCTTGTTCGTTTCATCGTTCATGCGAAAAGTGTTTGGCGCTATGGCCACACACGTTCCGCAACCGATGCATTTCTCCTGGTCAATGTTGATTTTCATAATATTTTTTAATGTATTAAACAGTAACAGTGCGCTTAGGTTGCCCCGTCTTTTGAAACCAATCGTTTATAGCTGATCGTAATGCCTGATCGCCAAGCACGGAACAGTGAATTTTCCGCGCCGGCAAACCGCCCAATCGCGCTAAAATATCCTGCGGCCTGATTTTTAACGCTTCCTCAATCGTCATCCCGCCATTCTCCAAGACCATCACACTCAACATTGAAGTGGAAGCAATCGCGCTGGCGCACCCGAAAGTCTGCCACTTGCATTCAGTTATTCTCTCACTTTTCTTATCAATTTTCAACCACAAAACCATTTCATCCCCGCAAGCCGGCGAGCCAACCCGCCCTAACGCGTCGGCCTTATAGTCTTTCTCTTCCCCGTGTTTTAATAAATTTTTAGGATTAAAAAAATGTTCTTTAACCACGTCAGTGTAAAGCCATGCTTTACCCTCCCGGTCTCTGATTTTTGCTTCGTTGTTTGACATATTATCGTTGGTGATACTTCGGATGTAAATTTTTTTTTGGATCGCAAGTCAAATTTACCGGCGAAACCTCCCGCAACCTCTCCACTATTCCCGGCAAATATTTCATCACATAATCTATGTCTTGTTTTATTGTTGATTTTCCCAAAGTAAATCGCAAACTGCCGTGCGCGTATTCATAGGGCAGACCGCAAGCGGTTAAAACATGCGATGGTTCCAGCGATTGCGAAGTGCAGGCTGAACCGGTTGAACACATTATCCCATATTCGTCTAAATATAACAGCAAAGCCTCGCCTTCCACATCCAAAATAGACACATTAAGATTGTTGGGCAAACGTACCGTTTCATCGCCCAACTCCGGACCGTTCAGCCGAACTTTTTTAATTTTATTTTGAATCTCCTGCCAAAAATAATCGCGCAATTTACGCAACCGTAAATTTTCTTTTTTACTATTCTTTTGCGCGTTATCCAGCGCCTTCGCGGTACCGACAATTCCAGGCACATTTTCCGTTCCGGAACGCAAACGCATTTCCTGGCCACCGCCAAGAACCAACGGTTTGATTTCCACTCCGCGCCGCTTAAATAAAATCCCCACGCCTTTAGGACCATAAATTTTACTGCCGTTCAAAGTCATCAAATCCACGTGCAACTTCTCCACATTTAAATCCAGCGCGCCGGCCGCTTGGCAAGCGTCAGTATGAAAAAACGGATAGACAGTATTATTTTGCTTGCGCCATTTTAAAATTTCTCGTCCGATCTCGGCGATTGGTTCAATTGTGCCGATTTCATTATTAGCATACATTATTGAAATTAAAATTGTGTCCGGACGCAAGGCTTTTTTAATTTGTTCAGCGGTAACACGCCCCTGTTCATCAACAGCCAAAAAAGTTACTTCAAAACCTTCTTTCTGTAACTGTTCCATCGGCAAAAGAACGGCATGGTGTTCAATTTTTGTCGTGATAATGTGTTTACCCTGAGCGGAGCCAAAGGGCTTACCATGCTTACTCTGCTTATGAGCTGCGCCGAATATCGCCAAATTGTCCGACTCGCTACCGCCGCCGGTAAAAATAATATTATCCGGCAAAGCCTGTAAAATTCCCGCCACTTTTCGGCGCGCGTCATTCAAGGCGTAGTTGACTTCGCGGCTTGATGCGTATAAACCGGACGGATTCGCGTAATGTTCACAAAAATACGGATCCATTGCTTTCTTGACCGCCAAATCAACCGGCGTAGTCGCGGCGTGATCAAGATATACTAAACGCTTTTTAATTGGCTTGCGTGGAAACATAATTAAATGCAATCGCTCAATTTTATACTCTGCAGATAGCTAACAAGTTGTTTGTTTACTTTGCAAAAAATATTTTTTACGCCGCAATTATTTTCTTTGACACAACGACAGTCCGGCTCCGGACGCAGACAGTTTGATACCGCGCATTCCCCATCAATCGCTTCCACCGCCTCTTTCTATTTGCGGCGGAAAACTTCCGCAAACTCAAAACCTGCCTGTCTTTTAATTTAGCCAAAGCGAGCAATAGCTGGATACCATAGTCTGTTTCCTTGGTGAATTGCAACATACTCGTTAAATGGAACATGGATCACGCATTTCCATGTTTTATTCGGTGAACTAATACCTGCTTCGTATGATATAACAAAATTGAAAAGATGTCAAAACGGCAGAGTTAAATTAATATTTTTCCCACCTGACTGGGCCGCCGCGTTAAATAACGGTTGAAAATCAAAATTTACGGCGAAAGGCCGCAATTCTCCGGTTAAAGTCTCGTAATACAGCATCCGATTCTTTCGTCCATACTCATATAATTCTTTCGTTACTCTCACGTCTTGCTCGCAATATTTCTTTATTTCATCAAGCCGCCCTTCCGCAAACCATTTCTGCGCCTGCAGACCGTCCGCGCTTTTTTCTATCTGCAAAGTCGCCTTTGCTAAATCGTTCAGCTTAAAGCGCGAACCGGTAACTTCTTTCACCACTTTTAAAATATCCAGATGCGGAAACTTCAACAAATCTCCCGCGTAATATTTATTCAAAATCGGCAAATCAAAATGCTCGCTGTTGAAACCGATAATCCGCTCGGCCTTTTCCAAAATCGGCCACAGACTGCCGAGCTCTGATTCCTCAAAAGAACGATAAGAATCATTCTCATAACAATAAACAGACACTACCGTAACTTTTTGGCTGTTAAAATCTTTGATGTCGCCGATGGTCTCAATATCAAACACCACTTCTTTGCCGGGCATAGAAAACAATTTAAATATCCAGTATAATATACAATAATAATCAAAATTAATCAAAAAAACAAAAGACCGCCAATTAGGCGGCCTGTTCGTTTGTAAAGTCTTAGGCAAGAGTCACATTGGCGGCGCGAGGTCCTTTTTCAGACTGCTCCACGTCAAAGTTGACAGCATCACCCTGCTTCAATTGAGAGAATTCAACACCACTCAAAGAAGTGGCATGAAAGAAGATGTCTTTACTTCCGTCTTCCGGAGTAATAAAGCCAAAATTCTTCTCGGCAATCACGGTTTTGATAACACCTTTCATAGGAAAAAATTTTTTATGAATTAAATATACCAAGTAGAGGTCGACTAAGTTTCTGACTGATATGGCAACAGTATAGCACAAAGAATAGATTTTGTCAAGAGCGCACTTGTCCATCCCCTCTCACCACCCATTTATAGCTCGTCAACTCTTTTAATCCTAGAGGCCCGCGAGCGTGCAGTTTTTGCGTGCTAATGCCGATTTCCGCGCCCAATCCGAACTGTCCGCCGTCAGTGAACGCGGTGGATGTGTTGCTATACACGGCGGCGGCATCAACTTGATTAAAAAACTCTTCAGTGATTTTTTTATCTCGCGCGACAATCGCTTCGCTGTGTTTGGAACTGTGCCGATTAATAAAATCTATCGCCTCTTCAGCTGACACGACCGTTTTGATGGACATTTGTAAAGATAAAAACTCGCGGCCAAAATCTTTGGCACTGGCCAGTTTCAACAAGTCCTCATCGTAATCGCCTTTCAACGCCTTATAAGCTGATTCATCAGCAAAAATTTTAACTTTAAACTTTACCAACGGAGCTGTTAATGCCGGTAAATCTTTTAATCGCGCTTTATGAATAATTAATGTATCCAAAGCATTACAAACGCTCGGCCGGCGCGTTTTGGCATTAACAATAATCCTCGCGCCGATTTTCGCGTTACCGCTTTTATCAAAATACGTGTGCACTACTCCGGCGCCGGTTTCTATCACCGGTATTGTGGAATTTTCGCGCGCGTACTTAATCAATCCAGCGCTTCCGCGCGGAATCAAAACATCAATATACTTATCGGATTTCAATAACTGATTTACAGTAGTCCGATTACTTGGTAGAAGAACGACGCAACCGGAATTAATTTTATTGGCTGTCAAAACTTTTTGAATAACTTTTATAAACGCAGTATTGGTGCGGTTTACTTCTTTTCCGCCTTTCAAAACACAAACATTGCCGGACTTGAATAATAACGAAAAAACTTCTACAGTAACATTCGGCCGAGATTCATAAATCACGCCAACCACGCCAAGCGGCACGGTTATTTTTGATAAACGCAAACCGCTCTTGATTGTCCGCTGTTCCAAAATCTGATTTAATGGCGATGGCAATTTAGCCACATCGCGCAACTGGCCGGCAATTCCGCTTATTCTTGCCGGTGTCAATAAGGCGCGATCATAACGGAGATCGACTTTGTTAATTGAAAGCAAATCTTTTTTGTTAGCTGACAAAATCACTTTTTGCTCACGCAAAATAGCTACTGCTACGGCGCGTAATGCTTTATTAATTTTGCTAACAGGTATTAATCCTAAAGCCACAGCTGATAATTTCGCTTTACTTAATTGGCTGTTGATTTTATTCATACAGTTTGCTTAATTCCCGCGCGCGTTTAAAAGCGGCCGACAACGCACGTTCAAAAATTTTGGCAAAGCCATTTTTTTTCAATACCTCCATCGCCGCGGCAGTCGTGCCTTTGCGGGAGATAACGGACAAACACAATTGTCCGGCGTCTTGTTCACTGACTTTCAATAATGTCGCGCTGCCAATAAACGTTTGCGTGGCAAATACCCTGGCGCTCTTTTTGTCTAATCCTAACCTAACCGCTTGTGCCTCCAATAAACCGCACAAATAGAAAAAATAAGCCGGACCGGAACCGCTCACGGCTGTCACAACATCCAACAATGGCTCTTTTTTAACTTCCACAGCCAAGCCCAAAACCGACAACAACCGCGCGATATCAGTTTTTTCAGATTTCAAAACAGGTTTGTTGGCGAACCAACCAACCACTCCTTGTCCGATTCGGGCGGCCATATTAGGCATAGCGCGAATGATTTTTTTTGATTTTAACAAGCCGGATATGGTTTGTGTTGACACGCCGGCCATGACAGAAACAATCAATTTATTTTTTATTTCTACTCCAATCTCATCCGCTAAATCTTTAAATGACTGGGGTTTGACGGCCAAAATTATAATATCAGACTGTGTTAATAAATCTTGCAAACCCAGAACATCCGCGCGCGCTTTCAACGCGTTAGTTTTATTCGCGTGCTTATCGTAAATATAAACTCGCTTCGCCAAACGGCTTTGTTTTAAAATCCGATAAATCGCGCCACCCATATTGCCGGCGCCGATAATACCAATAG
Source organism: Candidatus Magasanikiibacteriota bacterium (assembly GCA_016214105.1). Lineage (GTDB taxonomy): Bacteria > Patescibacteriota > Patescibacteriia > Magasanikbacterales > UBA922 > 2-12-FULL-43-12. The sequence goes on along the minus strand of JACRPD010000025.1, from coordinate 11,525 downwards.
TTTTTTTCATAGATAAAACTAACAATTAACAACTATCAACTAACGAGTAACAGTAAAAACAGTGCCGATTTTTTCTCCTGCCACAACTTTTAAAATACCATTCTGAATTTTACCGTTCATAATATGCGTCTTAATGCCAAGCTTCGCTGACCGCATTGCCGTGGCGCATTTGGCTGACATGCCGCCGCGGCCGAACGATGATTTTTCCGTTGTAACAAAATGCTGATAATCGCTTTGCTTTTTTATTTCTTTAATAACTTGGCCTCGATTATCTTTAACGCCGTCAACCGTAGTTAAAATTATTAAACGATCGGCTTTCACCATCGCGGCAATCTGACCGGCCAATTCATCATTGTCAGTAAACATCAATTCTTCCACCGCCACCACATCATTCTCATTCACGATTGGAACTAAATCGCTTTTTAGCAAAGCCGTTAAACAGCTTTTCATGTTGAGATAGTGCTTTTTATCGCGAAAATCTTCCTTGCAAGTCAAAACCTGCGCGCAGGAAATACCAAGTTTTTGAAAACGCGATAAATAAATACCGGCCAATTTTATCTGCCCGACTGCCGCCAACACTTGCCGTGTTTCCACTTTATTTAATTTTAAACTTGGTTTGACCAACGAGCGTCCGGCACCCATTGCTCCGGAGGTAACCAAAATAACGCCATAATGTTTGCGCTTCAACGCGGCGACTTGCGTTGCCAGTTTACCTATTACAGATTCTTCCAGCAAACCTTGATTATTGGTAATAACATTAGTGCCGATTTTAATCACGATAATTTTGTGAGACATAATTTTACGCGCTTTTAATGCATATATAATGCGCCAAAATTAGCTCAAAGTCAAATATTGTATTGACAATGACCGTTACATATGATTAACTACTACCATCGGCGCAAACAGCCGTAGAAGGAGAAAAAATGTGCGCGAGAACTTCAACAATTAACTGTTCTTGCGAGTGTCATGAGACAGGCGACATCGCGAGTTGCAACGCACAAGGTGTGTGTTGCGAACTGCCCGGCGTTCTACGGTTTCATGATAATCATCAGCCCGCCAACAAACCGCCCAATCACCGGCCACTCACCTGTCCGGACTTCGACGACTGGTACTTTTCTCGCAATCTCGGTCCTCCTGCCAAATAGGTAATCCATCGGAGGGATGCGCGTTCGGTCCCTTCACATTCTCTGGCATTTTAAAATGATAGAGAATGCAACGACCGAACCTCATCAATAAAAACAACCGACATTTAGTCGATTGTTTTTTTGTAACAAACACCGCTCGTTTCTTCCATGTCCCATTCTCCATGTTCAATGAATCGTCTTACACACTCTTCTTCCTCCCCTTCTGCACCCTGCCGGTCTCGGTTAAAATTTGTTTTCGCAAACGAACACTCTTTGGTGTGATTTCCAAATATTCGTCTTCGGCCATCACTTCCAACCCGCGTTCCAACGATAATTCCATCGGCGGAATAAGCTGAATGGCAATATCAGAATTTGAAGACCGCATATTGGTAAGATGCTTGCCTTTGATCGGATTAACCGTCATATCCTGCCCCTTGGCAGTGTTGCCGATTACTTGACCCTCATAAACTTCAACATTCGGCCCAACATATAAAACCCCGCGCTCTTGCAAATTAGCCAAAGAATAAGAAAGAACCGTGCCGATTTCGCCGGAAATCATGGAGCCGACCGAACGTTTAATAATTTCTCCTGCATGAGGTTTAAAGCCGACAAATTCACTGCACAAAATCCCCTCGCCGCGCGTGTCAGTAACAAATTCATTGCGATAACCCAAAAGCCCGCGAGTTGGAATTTCATAAACCAAACGAGTGTGGTTTTGTTCCGGCCACATTTCTTTCATCTGGCCTTTGCGCTTGGCCATTTTTTCAATAATTATTCCGCAAGATTCCTGCGGACTGTCAATCGTCACTTCTTCATACGGCTCATTCGTAACACCGTCAATCTCTTTCAAAATAACCTGCGGCTGGGAAACTTGCACTTCAAAACCCTCGCGCCGCATATTTTCCAAAAGAATCGCGATATGAAGCTCGCCGCGGCCAAAAACTTTGTAATAATCCACGGCTGAAAAGTCAATTTTCAGACCCACATTCACTTCTAACTCTTTTTCCAGTCTTTCTCTGATCTGCCGGTTGGTGACAAATTTACCTTCTTTTCCGGCAAATGGAGAGCTGTTTACTAAAAAATTCAATGAAATGGTCGGTTCGTCAACTTTAATCGCCGGCAAAAGAGACTGCTCTTTTTCAATACAAACCGTATCGCTGATATAAATATCCGGCAAACCCGCGATCATTACAATATCGCCGGCAATAACTTCCGGCACTTCTTTGCGATTAAGTCCTTCAAAGGTAAACAATTTGGTTATATTGCCGGGAATAATTTCACCGGATGATTTTTTCAAAAAAACTTTATCCGCCACTTTCAATGTGCCTTGATACACACGGCCAATGCCTAAACGGCCGAGATAATTATCATAAGCGAGATTAAACGGTTGAAAAGCAAACGGCAATGAAACATCTCCTTTTGCCGGCGGAACTTTGGCTAAAATCGTCTCTAATAACGGCGTCAAATCATTTGATTCATCTTGCAAATTAAGCTTCGCTATCCCCTGTTTGGCAATCGCGTAAACCGTGGCAAAATCCAACTGCTCGTCATTCGCGCCCAAGTCCATAAATAATTCCAAAACTTTTTCGTGCGTCCATTCCGGCCGAGCGGCCGGCTTATCAATTTTATTAATCACCACGATCGGCTTGATGCCAAGCGCGAGAGATTTTTTCAAAACAAATTTAGTCTGCGGCATCGGCCCTTCTTGCGCGTCAACGACTAACAGCACCGAATCAATGGAACGCAAAACCCGCTCAACTTCCGAGCCAAAATCCGCATGGCCGGGCGTGTCAACGATGTTTATTTTTGTTGATGCCTGTCCTGAGCCATGAGCTTGCCGAATGGCCGAAGGATAGAAGATAGAAGTATTTTTTGAATAAATCGTAATTCCGCGCTCTTGTTCCAGAGCGTTTGAATCCATGCTGACGCTGTCATCCGTTACCATGCCGGTTTGACGCATCAAAGCATCAGTCAAGCGAGTCTTGCCGTGGTCAACGTGAGCGATAATGGCGATGTTTCTTATTTCCACAAATTTAGAATAAATCCAAACAAACAATCCGCCCCCCATGGCGGACTGTTTACAAGATACAACAAATAAAAAATTTTGTCAATGATAATTTACGTCCGGTTATTAGTAGACTCCCTGTCTATGACCGACCCTGATAATATTTATGAGCAAATTACGTTCATAAATTTCATAAATAATCCGATACGGCCAAACCTCATACGAACGCAAGCTCGCGTACTCGCCAACCAGCTTTTTTCCGATATGCGGGCTGTCGCTAAGTACTGCCAGGGCGGATAAGATTCTTTGCTTATACCTGCCGTCAATTTTTGCAATATCTTTTTGAACTTTTTTTGGTATTATTATTTGGTACCGCATAATTTTTATGAACGCCTTTAGCTAACACAAAACCTTCTTTGGCTAAAAGATCTTCCAAGGTGATATAGTTGCCTTTTTTATAATCACGGCGAGCTAATGCCGCATCCTCGCGTAAGTTCGGAAACGCTCTCCTAATCTCCAGAGTTTCCCGCCATGATTCAAATTCTTCAGCGGACATTACGACCGCCTTAGCGCGGCCTTTTTCCGTAAGAGTGAAAAATGTGCCCGGCCGTTGAACCTTTTCCGCCAAAGCAAAAATTTTCGAGCGGGCATCGGTAATTGACAATGTTTGATGTAGAAGCATATTTAAAATGTTATATATGTACATAATAACGTACATCTAATTTTTTGTCAAGTTAGTTTATCCACAATTAAAAACAGGCTACTGTATATAGTCTGTTTTTGTTGTGTCCGTAAAAATTTACTTTTTCTTTTTGGCTGGAGCTTTTTTCGCTGGAGTTTTCGCTTTTTTCGCGATTTCTTTTTTTTCTTTCACTTCTGAAACATCCGCTTTTGGCGCTTCAACTTTTGCGCCGGTCAGTAGAGATAAAATTTTATCTAACTTTATATTCAACAAGTCAATCTGCGCTTTGGAAACACCGCCGCCGGTATTGCCAGAGCTGAAACTACCGCGCCGATCGCCTCTATCAAAACTTTTTGGAGCAAAACTGCGGGCAGGAGCGCCTTTGCTTTTGAAGCAATTACTGCAAAAAACCGGACGATCCCCTGTCGGCCTAAACGGCACTTCGCAATCCTGTCCGCACTCGCTGCAAGTAGCGTGGTGCATTTGCTTAGAGCCGTCATCGCGCCTGTCAAATCCTCGTCCGCCGCTAAAACCACCGCCTCGATTGCCGCGATCCCTGTCAAAACCGCCGCGACCTTTGTCAAATTTGTTAAAATGACCCATATTTTTTGGTTTAGTTAATAAACTGCGCTCGTCGGGCCGGATTCGAACCGGCGACCAATTGGTTACACTTGCCTACCATTTTCATGATAGAGTGGACTATCTCATTCTCCCAATTAATAGGGAGATAGGGCGCTAATGTTGGATTATTGTTGGGACTCACCAACTAGTCTCTGCACCTTTCCTAGAACAAATTCCCTCTAGGACTTGGCTCAGGATTACCGTCATCTTACGATTTTAGGCTTCCCTGAATTCACCCCATTTTCAACCGGTTTTACAACCGGAAGCTGCGTTATACCAACATGAACCTCACGATGACAATTGGCGCACAGCATTACACATTTGTCTAATTCTTTCCCCACCCTCAACCAAGATCTGGTCAAACCATTCATGGAAATGCCAAAATCTTTTTGTGCAGCATTGAGATGATGAAAATCAAATGCTTGCGCGCATTTTTTGTAACCACAAAGTATGCATTTACCGCCCTTATGTTCAATTGCCATTTGCCGTAATTTCTTTCGCCTTTTGTTAACAGCCTTAATGAGATATAAAGCGCGGTCACGGTATTTTCTTTTTTCTTTTGTCATAACTCTAAAATTATAACAAAATAAAGTATTCACAGCCAACTGCTCTACCGCTGAGCTACCGACGAATGAATTGTTAAGAACCGCGGATACTATACCACTCAAAAAAATAATTGTCAACACAAATTCTAAAACAAAAAAATCAGGTTGTATAGACCTGATTTTTTTGGGCGCTTAGCACCCGCCGCATCCTCCGCCTGCCATATAATTGAAATTAAAGAATTAATTGTCAAATATATAATACCTTTTTGGTATGATAACTGTCAAGGCCGCGCTGTGGATAAATTCGGCAAAAATAAAAGCGCCCCGACGTTACGTCGGGGCGCTTTAAACCCGCTACTCTTTATCGCCGCAACCGGAGTCGTCATCCCCGCAATCGTCGCATTTCTCATCCTTGGCTGGTTCGTTGCAGCTGCAACATGCCTGGCAACTGCCGCTGCCCTCGCAACACATAGTGTCGTCGGTCAGCTCAATGCCGCACTTTTGGCACTTCATAGAGTCTAAATTAAGATTAAAAATTAAATTTTAATAAATATATTATAACATAAAAAAGGGTGATTTGTCAAGGCGGTATAGGTTCCCTCCACTGCGCACAGAGGAGGGTTGGGAGAGGTCTCTCTCGCCAACCGCGACGAGACCTCACCTCTTCGAGAGCCTGAGGGCTCCTCAGAGCCTCGAAGGCCTTCGCCCTCTCCTCTGACGAGGAGAGGGGAAAATCTTTTCCGCCCTCACAATCAACCCATGATACTCCTGATAAATTTTACTCAATCTCTGTTTTGAATAATTCTGTTTTAAAAACGCTTTTTCAAAAAATTGTCTATACTCATCATAATCTTCAAACTCAACGCCATACCGTCGACATAATCTGCGGGTATATTCATCAATGACAAAAACCGGCTTATTTAACGCGTAAAGAATGATTGAATCCGCCGTTTCTCTCCCAATCCCCCACCTCGCCAATAATAGACTACGGAGCACAGACGACGGACTACGACCGAGTTGTTTGATTTCACCATCATGATTTTTAATCAGCCACTCCGCGAATAATTTCAACTTCTTCGTTTTCTGCCTAAAATATCCTGCCGGTCTAATTAATTTTTGTAACTTCGCGGTCGGTAGTTTTAATAATTTCTGCGGTGTCAGCGCTTTAGCTTTGTATAAATTAATTATCGCCACCGCCACATTTTTCCACGCCGTATTCTGCGTCAATATCGCGCCAACGGCAATCTCAAAACACGGATCACGAAATCCTGTTTGATGCTTTTTCAAATCAAGATATGAAATACCATAAGTCAAACCATTCTCCACTCGCCAATCTCTATGTGTTTTGTTATTTGTGTCCTGAGTTATGAACAATGGCCACCATCCCTGTTGGCCATATTTTTTTAATAGAGAAAGATAGACTTTTTTTGTGTCCATCATAATGTGTCAGAGGAGAGGATCGAACTCTCGACCTTAGCGTTATGAATGCTACGCTCTAACCATCTGAGCTACTCTGACATTTTGTTGGTACCGCCAACGGGAATCGGACCCGTATTACATGGTTGAGAACCATGTGTCCTAACCATTAGACGATGGCGGCATTATTTTCAAGACGAAAAAATTATACCAAAAATAACATCGTTTGTCAATGTCAAACTGTTCATCGCTCCGGCGGCACATGGTAATAATCTAAGATAAAATCCGCGATCTCGCCAAACACCGGCGCGGCAGTGCTATCGGCCCAAGTTCGCTGAGGTTTCTCAAATTTAACAATCATCGCGAATTTCGGATCAACAATCGGAGCGAAACCGACAAAAGTATGATTCGTTTCAGCGGTATAACCACCCGGACCGGAAATTTGCGCGGTGCCGGTTTTGCCGCCCACATAATAACCTTTCACACCAGCCTGTTTCGCGTGGCCTTTATCAACCGAATTTCTTTTGGCTTGATTTTATCCACACTGCCGTCGGGACGCCTAATTTCATCAATAATGAACGGCTTAAAAAGTTTTCCGCCATTGGCAATCGCGGAAAACGCCGAAACCAATTGCAAAGGCGTCGCGGTAATGCCCTGGCCGAACGACGCGGTGGCAGTGTAACAATCAACTTTTTCAGGTTTATTCTCAAACAGAGTATCAATATTGCCGCTGACTTCGCTGTCTAATTCAACACCGCTTTTAATTCCAAATCCAAAATTTTCCACATACTCAACAAATTTTTTCTTACCCAATTTTTCCGCCAAATAAACCGCGCCGGTATTCACGGAATTTTCCAATATCTCGCTCAGGCTTTGATAATTATAAACTTTTTCCGCGGCGTTTTTAATCGGTTTGGAACACAAACCCGAACGCGAGCCAGTATCATTAAAACCAGACTCCGCGGTTACCGCTCCTTCATTCAGCGCCGCGGCCATGGTGATCGGCTTAAACACAGAACCTGGTTCGTATTGAGTAAAAATCGTGGAATTATTATATCCTCCCGCTGAATCCGCTTTGCCGTATTGATTGGGATCAAACTCCGGAACGCTGCACATCGCGCGAATCGCGCCGGTTTTCGGATCCATAATAACCAAAGCCGCGCTGACCGCGCCATATTCTTGTGTTGCTCGCGCTAATTTCTCGCACGCTTTATATTGCAAACTTCTATCAATGGTTAACAACAAATCAACGCCATCTGTCGCTGAAGAAAATGACCAACCCGCCAAAGGAATCAAACCGCCGGCCGGGCTTCTCGCTCCGGCAATGAATCCCCCGCTACCAGCCAGTTCTTTCTGCCAATAACCTTCAATGCCATATCGACCGACATCATTACCGTTTTTATCTTTGCCTAAAAACCCGATTACTTGCGAGGCAAGTTTTCCTTCGGGATAAAAACGGAATGTTTTGCGGACAAATCCCAATCCGGGCAAATTTAATTCCTTTAGTTTATCCACCGCCGCCTCGTCAACTTTATTTTCAATCGGTTCATACGGGTCATCGCGCTTATTAACTTGCAAAAACACCGTCAGTTTTTTTTCTTCGTCATAACCAAAAACTTCCGCTAATTTATTCGCCGCGTTTTCGGCATCCGTATCATTTTTAATTTCTCTGGTTTCAACAAAGACGATAAAATAGTCGCGATTCATTGCGACGGGAAACTGCTCGCCGGTGCGCGAGTCCTGAATAAAAATTTGACCGCGCTTGGGAAAAAGATCACTGAACACTTCGCGCGAACCGCCGGCCAACGCCGCGTAAAAATCGCGCTGGAGAATCATTAGGTAAAACAAACGCGCAGTTATCACCACGGCTAACAGTGTAAAAAATATAAAAATAAGCCGAAGACGAAGGTCTTTGGGTTCCTTGGCTAACATATGTCCCGAAGCGTAATGGTTTTTAAACATTTTAATAAAAATATACCAATATACTAATTATACCAATGCTATACAAATGCGCGCTGAAGCTTGTTATTGTTAAACACTAGCTTAACAAAAATTAGTATAACATTAGTATCATTAGTGCCATTAGTATATTAGTATGTTAAGCTATCATCTCCAAAAACTCCTTCTCCTCTATCACCCGCACCCCCAACTCCTTCGCCTTATCAAACTTGCTGCCTGAATTTTCTCCAACAACAACAAAACTTGTGTTTTTGCTGACTGAACTGGAAATCTTACCGCCCAATTCTCTTATTTTGTCTTCCGCCTCGTCCCGCGTCATGCCCGCCATCGTTCCGGTTAATACAAAAGTTGAACCAGCGAACTTATTAGTTATAACTTGTAACTTGTAACTTGTAACTTGAACGCCATTTTTTAATAGTTCTGCCACTAATTTTAAGTTTTCTTTATTACCAAACCATTCTTTAAGCGATTCCGCGACGCGGGGTCCGATATCATTTACTTTTTGCAATTCATCAGGACTCGCGTCCATAATCTTATCTAAAGAGCTGAAGTGATTGGCAAGACGAATTGCCGTTTCTTCGCCAACATGCTGAATGCCTAACGCGAAAATAAACCGCGGTAAAGTAACTTTTTTCGCCTTTTCTATCGCCAAAATCAAATTCTCGGCTGATTTCTCCGCGAATCTTTCCAGCGGTTCCAAATCGCCTTTTGTCAAAACAAAAATATCAGCGGGATTTTTTATCAAGCCCTCGCTGACTAAATGTTCCACAATTTTTACGCCTAAACCATCAATATCAAACGCGTGCTTGGACGCAAAGTGAATGATTCGTTCCAATTCTTGCGCGAAACATTTTGGATCGACGCAAAAGAAAGCGACCGAGTGAACCACCTCACCCCTCGCCCCTCTCCTTCGCAAGGAGATGGGGACACCCACGCTCCTTCTCTCAACTTGACCACTGCAAATCGGACACTTTTTTGGCTCGTTAATTTTCTTCTCGCTCCCATCGCGCATTTTGTCCAGTACCCGTATTATTTTCGGGATAATATCTCCGGCCTTTTCCACGACAACCATATCCCCTATCTTTACGCCTAAACGTTTTATTTCATCAAAATTATGCAATGTTGCGTGCGTTACGGTTGTGCCGGCCAATTTAACCGGATCCATGAGCGCGACCGGCGTCAACGCGCCGGTACGGCCGACCTGGACATAAACATCTTTAATTTTTGTCGTCGCTTGTTCGGCCGGAAACTTGAACGCGATCGCCCAGCGCGGCGCCTTGCCGGTAAAACCAAGCGCGTCTTGATATTTTTTTTGATTGACTTTAATTACCACGCCGTCAATCCAGAATTCAAACGACTCTCTTTTTTTCTGCAGTGCCTCATAAAACTCAAAAATCTCTTCTGCGTTCTTGCACACCTGCCAATGGCTGTCAGTAAGAAAACCAAATTTTTTAAGTAATAATAATTCTTTTTCCTGCGTCTCAATCGTTTGTGTTTTGTTAATTGTGTTTTGTGTTTTGGAAATGTCATACGCCGTCAATTTCAACTTCCTCTCGGCCACGATCTTCGGGTCCAACTGCCGAATCGTGCCCGCGGCGGCATTGCGAGGATTAGCAAACAATGGCTCGCCTTGTTTTTTTCTTTCAACATTAATTTTTTTCAACATATCCCGCCCAAGCCAAACTTCGCCCTCAGCCACGAGCAACTGGATCCCCTTTTCCAAGGGGATGACAAGCGGAACAGTCTGAATCGTTTTTATGTTATTCGTCACATCCTCACCCACCTTGCCATCCCCGCGCGTGGCCGCGGTTTTGAGCGAGCCGTTTTCATAAGTCAAAACCATGTGGAGGCCGTCGATTTTCACTTCGCAGACATAATCCAAATCTTTCGGCACGCTTCCGTATTGTTTTTCAAGTATTCGTGTTATTCTATCAATCCAATTGGTAATATCCTCTTCTGAAAAAGCGTCATTAAAAGACCATTGCGGCACTTGGTGCGCGATTTTTTTAAATTCGTCCAATGGCTTGCCCGCGACTCTTTGCGTCGGCGAATCCGGTGTAATCAATTCCGGATTTTTTTCTTCAATCTTTCTTAATTCATTCATTAACCCCTCATACATCGCGTCCGTCACTTCCGGATTATTTAAAACATGGTAGCGATAACGCAAGTCATCAATCTGCGCGCGCAGACGTTGAATTTTTTGTTTCAAATTTTTTTCCATAATCCATGATCAATGAATCGTGTCACCCCAACATCCCCAAATACCAATTAATTATTGTTTCTCCGAAAAACATCGCCACAAAAGTCGCGGCGGTTAGATAGGTGCCGAACGGCGTTTCGCTTTGCAAATTTGTTTTCTTGCCCCAAACCAAAATCATACTGATAAAACCGCCGAAAACATATGCTAATAGCAAAGCGACTAAAATATTCGGCCAGCCCAAAATTACGCCCATCAACAACCCCAAGCGAATATCGCCACCGCCAATCCACTTGCCACTAGAAATTAGATATTGAAATAAAAAAATGCCGGCGCCAACGGCAATGCCGATCAACATGCTTTGCCAAGTGTGCCAGCCAAGCGGCAAAGAAAAGAAAAACAGAAGAATCGCCGTGGGGATGGTCGGGCCGTCTAAAATTTCGCCGTACCTTAAATCATAAAGAAAAATAAACGCCAGATTAAATACCAAAATCCAATCGCGCAAAAGCTCCACCGTCAAGACAAATGGCCCTGTCCAGTGCCACCACGCGGTCAAAACGAAAACGACGGCCAAAGCCAATTCAACCAGCGGATATTGCCAAGAAATTTGCTTTCGACAAGTCCGGCATTTGCCTTTTAAAAAAATAAAACTGAAGACTGGAATATTTTCATACCACGCCAGCTGGTGATGGCAAAAAATACACAAAGAGCGTCCGCTGACGATTCGGATGTTCTCCCGCTTACGAAAAACCCAGGCATTCAAAAAACTGCCAAAAGCTAGACCGGCAAAAAATACCACGGTGTAGTAAAAGATAGACATATTTTATTAGCCACTATTATACCAAAAAACTAGCCGGGCGACAATAGATGCACTGTCATTGCGAGCCTTCCCAGGCGAAGCAATCCACACTCGTTAAACGTTTATGCCTGGATTGCTTCACTTCGCTTCGCTCAGTGTAAACTTCCTCGCAATGAC
>JACRPD010000024.1:1562-4193 GCA_016214105.1 Candidatus Magasanikiibacteriota bacterium | reverse complement strand
GTGATCATGCCACTCTCTGCATCACTGGCTGTATTAAAACGATAAATGCGTTTTACCGCATCGTACTCTTGATTTAAACCTGACTCATAGTGACCGTTGGCCAAAGCATTCTTTTTAAATTCTTTTGCCGCTACTTGTATGTAATCTTGACTTTCGGCGTAAGATTTAGTCAATATGTCCTCGACCCCTTGTTCTGCAGCTATTTTCCAATAATCAATTTCGTCTTTGGTCTTTCCGTCTTTCATTCTTGCCTCTTGAATCCGAGAAATTTTTAAATGAGCTAACACAGCCTCTGTGTCGCCGCCAGTCGCCGCCATATTTTGCATCATCGCGCTGAAATCTCTGTCATACCCCTTATCCAAGCGCCAGTTACCACTTGTTGTGTCTTGAGAATATTTAAACCCTGATCTGTTTAGTAAATCTTGCATACTGTCTGCCTGATCTATTTCCATTTGGTTAGTCAATTTACCTTCGGTTTTGGCTTTTATCAATACCATCATGTCCCCCAAAACATCGTCATTCCAAGATTCTGAATCCACTTTCATCCACGAACCAAGACCCGACCGCCTATCCTCAAGATCCAATTCTTTGCCTGCTTTTCTTTTGGCGGCGGACGTAAATATTCTCATAGCAGCTGCTCGAGAAGCATCTTGTCTTTCAAACTGCTCAAATTCTGCCATTGTCTGTTTTACCAATGTTGAAATAACCGTGGATGGCAAAGCACCGCCTCGCGGAATATTTTTTACTATATCTTCAGAAATATCAACACCGATTATTTCTGCTTGAGTTTTTTCGGAAGTTGCCTCCGCAGTTTTGGCTGTTTGACGCATTGCTTCTATAAATGGATTGCTGGCGCCAAGCTGTTTGATTCTGTTTTCCAAATCCTGTATATCTGTGCTGCCTCTTGTCTTATTTGCTTCACCCCATTCTCTTAGCGTATCCGCCATAGCTTTTGCGGATTTTTTAAACTCCTTAGCAAGATGCCCCTCTTTTATCCCCTTCACAAATTCTTCCGCCGCCTTTTTTCCCTGCTCCGCTAAATCTAAGGCCTTTAGAAGACCAATACCACCAACTCGCCATTTCGCCTCATCCGCCAAAACCGATCCCTTTGCGGTTTCTCTTATTCTCTCTTCTTCGGTCTTAGCTTTTTCAGCGCGTATTTTTAATGCCACTTCTTGTTCTGCTTTTTCCCTATATTTGTCCGTACCCAAAAACTTTTCCCTTCCTTCTGCTAAATCTACTGCTAAATCCGCCTCTCCTCTTTCCACTTCTATCTTGTGTTTGACTATCTGTTCTGTCACTGTGCCTTTTTCAGATTCGTCTACTAATTTACCGCCTCTATATTTCTCCCTCAGATTAGATCCGACTGCTTTTTTACCTTGTGTGGAAAACTCCTGCGTTTTTGCGTCTGATCTGGCCTTCTCTTCCTCTAATTCACCCATCCTAAAACGCGCCCAATCCTCACCACCTCCAAACAAATCTTTATTCATCAAAAGATACTCTGGGATAGCGCTGGTTCTTTTTTGTAACAACTCTTCTTGAGTCTTAGAAAAATCCTCTGTTCGCTTAAGTTTTTTTCTGCTATCGGCGTCAGCCATCGCCCTCTCGCTAAACCATTTCTGCACAGCACCCATTTTGTGTTTCTCCATAACGACTCTGCCATATTGATCACGTTCCCAACCAACTGCTTTTCCTTCGCTATCATATCTCACCTTTGGTCTACTGCCGGTATCTTTACGCCAAGCATGAAAACCCGCAACCTGTCTTTTGCCCCAATTAACAAAATGTTCCCCTCGCACCCCATACCACGCCGCAGTCTTCGTTCCTTTCCACGCCAAACCAACCCCGGCTTTCGCTCCAGCCGCCGCTTTCCCAGCCAACCATCTCCCGGCCGCGTAACCGGTCGCGATCGTCGCCACCTTGCCGAAGAAATCCTTGGCTTTGGACGCGACACTGCCGCCGGCGACATTGAGTTTCTGCACTTCTTGCAAGCCGACGAATAACAGGCCTATGGCAACCAAAAAATTCGCCATGTTTTCCCATGTTGTTACTGTTGATAAAGTTAAAGCGCCGACCGAATCAATCTTGCCATCCTGCATCATACTATCAGTGATGCCGAGGTCTGTCCCGAGCGTGCCGGAGCCGGCGGTGGCAAAAGCCAGCCACATGAAAAACGAAATCGTTGGCGCCAAAACTACGTAATTGGAAAATTCTTTCCACCATTCGCCATAGCGATTGGCGGTCTGCGGCAAAGCAAGAAATAAAAATGCCAGCGGCGACAAAATAATCAAAACCCAGAGCACGGTCATCCGCAAAAGCATCATGATCGCGTAGGCGCCCATCACTAATATGGCGAGTAGAGCGAAAAGCATGGCCACGATTGAGGCGATTAAAGTTCTACCCATCAAATTAAAACTCTCTCCGCCCACGCCCACATCATTTTTTCCGGTAGTGATGGCGTAAATTTTTTCAAAATGAAACATGTTTATCAAATTGCCTCCGGCGGTGGCGGAAATCGCGCTGGCAAACGTCAAAGTGAAAACATGCGCCGCGTCAATGAAAAGCTGGGAGATCAAATTGCTGAAATTAACAAACACCGCGCTTAAAATAAGTTTGACTAAAGTTTTATTC
>JACRPD010000024.1:0-1515 GCA_016214105.1 Candidatus Magasanikiibacteriota bacterium | reverse complement strand
GATGGCGATGACTAACACAATCACCACAAAAAACATATTAACCACATCGCGCACCATGAGCCAGCCGAGCTTAACCACCGGAGAATCAATATAGTTGTTGTATTGAGCCAAAGCGATAAAAAACCGCAAGAAAAAAATGCTCATTTTTATAAAAAACTCGCCCAGACCAAGCGCCAAATTTATCAGCATATCCATTATGCCGCCGGAAATAACGCCCATATCGCCCAAAGCCGGGCTTGCCATTGAAGTGAGCGGGAACGACACCGCGCCGATTACTAAAATTACAAACAAAAAGCCGTATTTTATTCTGCTTTTTCTAAACACCAATAAACCTGAAAACCGTTTCAGGATAAGAAAAAATTTTCGCTTTAATAAGCTTTTCATGTTGGTTGTTTGAAGACAAGAGTATTATACCATATTTTATACGCACACGGGAGGGGGTGGGGATAACGGCGATGGGGCGGATGACATAGGATAATAGGACGTAAGATGAAATATTAACAAAAAACCGTCTTAATATTGAGACAGTTTTTTGTCTTAAAGAATTTTGTTTGCGTGAAATCCCTCATTTTAATTTCACGCCGGTTCTTTTAATTTCATAAACCAAGGGATCCGCTTCGCTGGCAAAATCTTTGGCGCTGAAAAAGTGCGGTTCTATTCCGCGCGCGACATCGATTATTCTGCGTTTTTTCAACAAAAATCCCCAGCCAATATTCCGGCGGTTTTTTTTTGAAACCACGCAAACATCAATATCGCTCCATGCTCGAGCGTGATTTTTCGCGTAAGAACCAAAAAGATAGGCGCTTTCCACTTTTAAGCCCGTGTACTCCAAATGCCGCACGAATTCCTTAGCGAATTTTTTTACTTGTCTAACGGGGTATATTTTTTTAACCATAGTATTATTTCGCGCGTTAAACGGAAATATTTTTGCGCGAATTTTTTAGTCGCTTTTTTATAAAAAGAAAATTTAAAATCATCATACCGCGCGGCGATATTGAATGTATTAATTACGATTAAATGCTTGGCATATTTACCGGGTAATTTTATGTCTGACAAAAACGCCAATCTTTCCAAATCATGAGTAATCGGAAAAAGATGGCGCTTGTTTTCTAGATATTTTTCTTTGAACAAGAGTTCCAAAGCTAAGTGGGCATAAAATAAACAATCGGAATATTTTCCGCTCTTAAACAAAGACTTGGCCGTTTCCCATTTTCTATCTGAGTTGACGTAACAATAATTTTTTAAATATTCAATATTCATACGAAAATATTATATCAAAAACAAATAAAAAGTCAACCAAGAGGTTTTTTTGAATTTGACATTTTATTAGAGCCTGCCCTGAGCCAAGCCGAAGGGTGAATTTTCGTCCGACTTATCCACCCCCACAAACCTCCCCACTTCACCATCGTAATACCTCTGTCCCGCGTAATACAACCCGCTCGCGTCAAGTTCATAACCCGTGAATTTTTTATCGTTTTCGTAGGCGGTGTATTTGTTGTCGGTGCGAACACTGCC
>JACRPD010000023.1 GCA_016214105.1 Candidatus Magasanikiibacteriota bacterium | reverse complement strand
CGTTGAGACCTCACCCTGTCCCTCTCCTACGAGGAGAGGGGACTTTTAACACAATCAACCACTATGCCACGGTATGATAAAAATCACAAACTCACCTACGGTACTCTCAAAAAAGTCTACAGCGGCATTATTTTTGAAATTGATCAGCGGTCGGTAGTGTTTCCTGACGGGACTAAAAAAACCTTTGAATACTGCTCCCGCAATGATTCGGTGGTGATAATGCCGTTTGATAAAAAAGGCAGATTGTTGTTAATACGCGAGTTTAGGCATCGGCATAAGCGCGAGGTTTTATTTTTACCGGCTGGCCGACGCGACAAAAAAAATGAATCGCCACTGAAAGCGGCTCATCGCGAGTTGCGCGAAGAAACCGGTTATGATGCGAAAACCTGGAAGCTATTCCACACTAAATTTCCCACGGAAAATTTGTTGTGGGACGCGCGGGTTTTTTTAGCCAAAGATTTGTACCCGGCGCCTCTTGTCGGTGATGAAGATTTTCCGATTAAACTTGTGCCGACTTCAATAAAAAAAGCGGCGCAACTCGCCTCGGACGGCAAAATAGAAAACGAGTTTCTGGCGTATAATATTATCAGACTCGGGTATTTGATGAGGATGGGGAAGTTAAAGTGGTGAGTGTTGTTGACAAATCCAAAAACATGCTATACTATACTCACCCAAAGTTACTTTAATAATATGGAGGAGAATTTTACTTCACAAATTAATACTCCGGTCATAGTGAAAAAGTGGTATAAAAAAGGCTGGGGAATCGCGGTTTTGGTAATATTGGGATTGTTTTTGGTTGCCGGCTTATCTTTTGCCGGCTTTTTTGCTTATTACGCTTGGCAATTGCGGTTTGGTGACGCCGAGGGAGTCGGTAAACAATTCGCGAGCAACAAGAAAATGATGAGCACGGACCAGTTCTTGTCTAATGCCAAGAATACCAGCGATTTTATCGGAGATTACGCGAAATACATCCGGCCGAGCAATCAGATTATCGGCGCTGAAAACGCGCCGATAACGATTTTAGTTTTTTATGATTTTCAATGTCCTTATTCGCGAGAAGCATTTCCAGTTTTTCAAGAAGTGACGCGCAAGTATGAACCGGTGATTAGGGTCGTGTTTAAATATCTGCCGTTAGTAAGCATTCACCAAGATTCGTTAGTCGCGGCCGAAGCGGCATCTTGCGCGCAAGAGCAGGGAAAATTTCTGGAGTATTATAATTTGCTTTTTACCACACAAGATTTGCGGACCGAAACTTTGTTGGCGAACGCCAAAGAGCTGGGATTAAACACAGACATGTTTAATCTTTGTTTAGCAACGGAAAAATATAATCAGGAAATAAATCTTGACACCAAAGACGCGATGGAAATCGGCTTGCAGGGCACGCCCAGTTATTTAGTCAATGGCGTGAAAATCGGCGGGGTCTTAACCGCGAAACAGTGGGACGAGATTATTTTGAGTTTTTTGAATAAAACAAAATGAAAAAATATTTACGATTTACAATTTATTTTTTAATCTTGCTGTTTGGGCAATTTTTATTGACGCAGGTGTCTTTTGCCGATGAAGCTTGCGACCCGAGCCAGCAAACTTGCGCCGACGCGGAGTCATCGCAACCAGAGCCAGAGTCAACACCGGTTGCTCCAAGCGGTGGGTCAAGTTCCGGTGGGAGTGTTGACGGCGGAACCGGTTTTACTTACATCGGCGTTGACCAACGCTGTTGGACCAAGGACGACTGTGAAGGAAAGGCGTTTGGAACATTTGTCGGCCCCAATGATGAAACTAAAGAGGCATGCAAAATGGAAAAGGATTCCAGTAATAAGATAATCGGTTTTTGTCTGCCCGGGACAACAGCCAAGATGGGTTTGAATTGGGGCGAGGCGGGTGGCCAGCCAAGCACCTACACCCACATCGGCGAGTTTATAAAATGGATTTATCGTTATGGCATAGTCGTGGCCAGCATTTTGGCGGTGATGATGATCATCAAAGCCGGATTTGATTGGATCATGTCCGGCGGGAATCAGGAGGTGATCAGCGGGGCGCATAAAAAAATTGGCAACGCGCTGATGGGATTGTTTTTGGCAGTGATGGCGTATTTTATTTTAAATTTAATCAATCCGTATTTGGTAAATTTTCGTCTGCCGAATATTTGGATGATTAATGGGGCTAGTTTGGTTCCGCCATACTGCGATGCGGTTAAAGACAAGAAGTTCTATTTTGCCAAAGAAACTTCCAGCGATAAGTATGCGAACCAATATAGCGATGGACAACAAAAGGGATTTAAAACTTACGATGAAGTACTACCGAAGTGTGGCAAGGAGTATTTTGTGGAGGGTGGGGGAGGGTTGACGTGCGGTGGAACGGTTTGCAATACTGCTGATAAGTCAGCATGTGTGAAGGGGAAATGTGTTGATGGTATGTTGGTTGGGGCGGTTGACGGTACTTTCGGTCCGGTTGGGGTTCCGGCAGTGGATTCAGGTAATAACATAAAATTGTTGGCACTATGCAAGAGTGAAGGTAAAATAAAAGAAGTTATCGATATAGACTACATGGGCAATAAGAATGGTGATTCATACAAAATTCCTTATGTTTCTTCTATAGAAACAATCTGCAATGATTATGCCGGTGTGGCCGGTTTTTATCTTGGTGTGGAAACGAATGATGAAACCGGTGGGAGTGTCAACGGTTGGTTTGAGGGTATGCCATGGACTGGAGGCACAGATGATTGGCACGCGGTTGGTCAAACCGCTCCAGGTTCGCATGATTGCAGTGTTAATTTATCAACTGCTTTTCAGAAAAAGTATTATTCAACTGTTAATTGTGGGCCTGGAAATATCGGATGCTCCTGCGCTTATGTATCTATTCCAACTGTCGCGTTTATTGTTGCCAATGATCCGAAGTATACTCAGAACTTAATTTCTCTTGAGGAATTAAAGAATGGATATTTCTGTAATATAAGTATTACCAGGACTAATTTTCCGGCTGTGGCAAATGGGATGGAATGGCCAACTTTAGAGGGAATAGCCGCTGGTGCGGCGGCTGGCGGTGTTGCCGGTACGTTTGTATTTCCGGTAATTGGTTCAGGGGGCGGGTTGGCTGTTGGGGCGGTTCTCGCTCCGACTGCCGAGGTAGTAAAGGGTTTTTGGAAGTGGGTGGTAGATGATCCGACCAGTTGTCGGGATAAAAATTAATTTTTTAAATTTGTGAACTGCATCAAAATAATCAACTCTCGGGTGCATAACCTGAAAAACGTCTCGCTCGAGATTCCAAAAAATAAACTTACGGTAATCACAGGACTTTCCGGCTCGGGAAAGTCCTCTTTGGCTTTTGACACGATTTACGCCGAAGGGCAGAGGCGTTATGCCGAAAGCTTATCCGCTTACGCGCGGAGATTTATGGAATTGCAGGACCGGCCGGATGTGGATGAAATCAGAGGTTTGTCGCCGACCATCGCGATTGACCAGCGGTCGGTTTTGCAAAATCCGCGTTCAACAGTGGGTACGATTACCGAGATCTATGACCACTTGCGTTTGCTATTCGCTCGGCTCGGTACGCAATATTGTCCGGAATGCGGGATTGCGGTTCGCGCGCATTCAATCGGCGAAATTGTGGAAGAGGTGAGAAAAATCGGCCGGAAGTCAAACGCTTTGCTCATTCTTTCGCCACTGATTCAAGAAGGGCAAGTTAAATTGAAAGAATTGCTGACGCGTTTGGAGCAAACCGGCGCGGAAGAGGCGCGGGTTAATGGCGCGGTGATGAAATTGACCGAGGTAAGCCGGTTTAAATTTGAATCCCAGAAAAAATACACGGTTGAGCTGCTGGCGGGCAGAATTTTTGACATTAAAAAACAAGATTTCGTTGCAATGGTTGATAAGGCGATTGATTTATCCAATGGCGATGTGGTTGTCTGCGATGAAAAAACCGGCGAGGATTATATTTTTTCCACCAATGCGTTCTGCCGGCAGTGCGGCAAAAGATTTGATCCGATTGAGCCGCGCAGTTTTAGTTTTAATAGTCCTTACGGCGCTTGTCCGCGCTGTACCGGCCTCGGCATTACTTTGGAAGTTGATCCGGAATTGGTTATTCCCAATCCGCGTTTGACATTGGCCGAAGGCGCGATTCAGCCTTGGACCAGAATCGTTGGCAATCAAGGTTATTATCAAAAACTTTTGGTAGAAGTGGCGAAAGCGCGTAATTTTTCTTTAAATACTCCGGTAAAAGATTTATCCAAAGATGTGATGGATGTTTTGTTTTACGGCACTGACGGCGAGGAATACGAAGTCGCTGGCAAAAAAGCGCAGTTTGAAGGAATTGTTCCGAATTTGACTCAACGGCATTTTGAAACCGATTCTGAATATGTCAGGAAAGAGATTGAGCAATATATGCATGAGCGAGTTTGTTCTGTTTGTAAAGGCAAGCGTTTGCGCACCGAATCGTTATTTATAAAAATTGACGATCATTCCATCGCTGATTTGGCGGAAATGAGCGCTGAAGAGGCCGGTTTGTTTTTTAAAACTTGGCTAATAGCGAAAAAAAACACAAGCAAACAATTCAGTAAGAAAGAGTTGGTGGTGGCCGCGCCGATTATTAAAGAAATCAATAAACGATTGGATGATTTATTGCGCGTCGGCTTGTATTATCTGTCGCTTGATCGGTCAATTAACACTTTGTCCGGCGGCGAGGCGCAGAGAGTCAGATTATCAACCCAGCTTTCTACCGGTTTGACCGGCGTGATTTATATTTTAGACGAGCCATCGGTCGGTTTGCATTCGCGCGATAATGATAAGTTGATCAGCACTTTAAAATTTTTACGCGATCAAGATAATACTGTGATCGTGGTTGAGCATGATAAAGCGATGATTGAAGCCGCGGATTATGTGGTTGATGTCGGGCCGGGCGCGGGCGAGTATGGCGGCGAGATTGTGGCGATCGGATCAGTCATTGACATCAAGCGAAACACGAAATCATTAACCGGGCGTTATTTGTTAGGCAAAGAAAAAATTTCCGCGCCGAAAAAACATCATTTCGGCAAAGGCAAGAGCATCAGCATTATCGGCGCCAAGGCGTTTAATTTAAAAAATATTGACGTAGATATTCCGTTGGGCAAGTTAGTTTGCGTTACCGGCGTTTCCGGCTCCGGCAAGTCAACTTTAATCAGCGATATTCTTGGCAAATCTTTAAACAAACATTTTTATCGCGCCAAAGACGAGCCGGCGGAACACAAAAAAGTCGTTGGCCTGTCAAATATTGATAAAGTAATTGTGATTGATCAAACCGCAATCGGCCGCACCCCGCGTTCAAACCCGGCCACCTACACCGGCGTGTTCAGCGCGATTCGCGACGTGTTTACCGCGGTGCCGGAAGCAAAAATGCGCGGTTATGACGCCGACAAATTCAGTTTTAATGTTAAAGGCGGCGGCCGCTGCGAAGCCTGCGCCGGGGAAGGTTATGTCCGCATTCCGATGCAATTTTTATCAGATGTATTCGTGGAATGCGCTGAATGCCAAGGCAAGCGGTATAACAAAGAAGCGCTGGAAGTGCATTATCACGGCAAAAATATCGCTGATGTTCTTGGTATGGCAGTGGAAGAAGCCTGTCCATTTTTTCGCGATGTGCCGGCGATTGCCGATAAATTAAAAATTTTGCGCGATGTCGGTCTTGGCTATGTTCATCTCGGCCAATCCGCCACCACACTATCTGGCGGAGAAGCCCAGCGTGTTAAATTAGCCACGGAATTAGCTCGCCGCGCCACCGGCCGCACATTGTATATTTTGGACGAACCCACGACCGGTCTGCATTTTGAAGATATTAGGCGGCTATCAGAAGTTTTGAATCAATTGGTGGAAAAGGGCAACACGGTTTTAATTATTGAACACAATTTAGATGTAATTAAATGCGCGGATTGGATTATTGATTTGGGTCCCGAAGGCGGCAAGCGCGGCGGTGAAATCGTCGCCCAAGGCACCCCGGTTGATGTGGCAAAGGTGAAGAGGAGTTATACGGGGATGTATTTGAAGCGATTATTGAATTAGAGGTTTAATTTCGTAGAGACGAGGCACTGCTTCGTCTCTTTTGTTTTTTTACATCAACAAACCCTCGTGATTATTCCGGTCACGCCACCATTTGGCGGGATTTTGTTGGATGTAATATTGGATATTATTGTAAGATATTTCGTCGCGGATTATGTGGTCGTAAAATCGCGATTGCCAGGCGAAATATTTGTGACCGTATTTTTTATTGATTTGTTTGGTGGTGGTTGATTTAAAACCGCGCACGATTGATGCCAAATTGTTTCGTTGCGGCCCAAATTTGTTGTGGTATGGTTTGTCATCATGGCGCGGTCGTTCGTGTAGAGACGCATTGCAATGCGTCTCTACTACCGATTCCGATTCCGCCACCAACCCCGCCGCCACCGATGTTGTTGATCGGATTTCATTAATTATGATTATTATGTGTAAATGGTTCGGCATAACAACAAATTCGTCCAATGTTACATTTGGCCGGATTTGCGGTGTTTTCAATAATTCATTTAAAACAATTTTTCCGGCATCATTCAACACCATTTCGCCATCCAACACATCGCCAAAATAACACACCCGCAATTCCGCGCAAATTGTGACAAAATAAAACCCCGGTTGGCCGTAATCGTAACCGGGCAATCGGGCGGAGGGGATACGAAATTTATTTTTGAACAATTCCGCCATTTTTTTGTAAAATCAACAACGCCGGCAGAAGCCAAAACAACATCGCCAAATCGTTTTTGATGTAAGGCGAATCCACCAGCCCGGCGACGAGGATGACAACCATTGAGGAGGCGAGATAAATTGTTGAATTGTTAAATTGTTTCAGCCCAAGGCTGATCCGCCTCGGGTGGAGAATTGTTAAATTGTTCCACGATGTTTTGAAAAACCAAATTATGATTAAGATAAAACCAATTAAGCCCATCAACCCCAAATTCACCCACATCGTCAAAAATATATTATGCGGATGATGAAATATTTCTATATTTTCGTTGTTGACAGTCGTGTGGTAGGGTTTAATTTTTTCTTGATAAGAAGCCAGGCCGGCGCCCAAGATCGGATTATCTTTTAGGAATTCCCAAGTTTCATTCCAAATACCCAGACGAATTTGGCCGGAGCGGTCTTGAAGCAGCAATTCTTGTTTGACTGGATTGTTTGTCGGGAGGCTTACGAGGCTTACAATGCCGACAAGGCTTACGAGGCAGACAATAAGGCGAGATTTTTTATTGTAGAAAAAAAGAAAAAATAATAAACCGGCGGCGAGGCCAATTAATGCTCCTGTTGACTTGGCAAAGTAAATTGCAAAGATGGACGCGGGTATAGTTAAGACTGCAGCCGTAAGCCGTAAGCCGTAAGCCGTAAGTTTTAGTTTCTTATGGCTTATGACTGAAAGTTTGTGGCTCTGTATTTTCTTCCAAGTCTGAATGGTTGAGTATACAGCAAACGGAATAATCGGCGCTAAAAACAATCCCACCGCATTTGGAAACCCATACCACGCAGTAGCGCGATAGGTATTTTGATTAGCCCAAAACGCTTCCGGCACCATCCAGCCGGTAAAGTGTTGGTAGATCGCCAATAGCGAGGTTACCAACCCGCCAGCCACCAAACCGAAAATTATAAAGTTTTTGGATTGTTTAATTGTTAAATTGTTAAATTGTTGTGGCGACATCGTGACTATTATTAGAAACATGACTATCGGTTCAACATAAAATGTTTTCCATTCTCCCATCGCGGCGCGGAGATGGGTCGAGTTAAAAACAGAGACAGTCGCGGCGAGTAGAAATAGCGCGATTGCGCAGAACAGTGTTTTGTGTCGGCGGATGTTCCATGTTCCATGTGCCATGTTCCGCTTATGATACCTGACAACCCAGTCAATAGTGATAATTCCAAACATCATTTCCAACAACGTAGTCGGCAGATGGCCGACGTTAAAGCGGATAAGATAGCTGGGCAAGGCAAAGAAAAATATCGCTAAAGCGACATCAAATCGACGCCAAGTTAGAAAGGCGAATAATAGAGCGTAAATTGTTATTAACCACCCGAGCATAAATTAGGTTGTTTTTGTTTTTAGGGCGAAAATATCTTTTATGGTTTGTTTGGAAACCGCTTTTAGCGCAAAAATCGCTGTTAAATAAACTATGGGAGCCGTAATCAACTGGATAAATAACCCCGCTTGTCTCATTTGCCACAAAACAACTGACATCAACAATCCGGAGAGTAAAATTTTCCCAAAAGTTTTTAGCTGGATTTTTTCTTGACTGTAATGTCTGATTACCAACCAGAGCAGAAAGCCGGCGTAGAGTTCGGAAAAAACCGTCATCCATGCCGCGCCATACATGCCAAAACGAGGTATAAAAAATAAGTAGCCGATTAGAGTGAGAATCGCGTCGGAAATGTAAATCCACAATGTTTGTTTTTGCCGGTTAATTGCCACCGCGACATGACCGAATATTGCGCCCAAGTAAACACCAAACACTGCGATTGCCAAAATTTGCAGCGGTTTGCCGGCCATGGCGAATTCACTGCCAGCGACAAAAACCATAATTTTATCCGCCAGCATTATCAGCCCAAACATAATCGGCACCGCCATAAGCATTATCGCGTCAAAAGCCTGTTGGTAATATTTTTTAAATTCGGTTTTTAGATTACGCGTCCAGTTATAGGCAAGCAAAGGCAGGATAACACCCATTATCATCATCGCGGTTTGCGCCAAAATATCAATCACGCGATAAGCCGCGCCATAAATTCCGACCTCGGATTGGCTTTTGAAAATTGAGAGAATAATCGCGTCGCCTTTCAGGTAAACGACATTGAAAATAATCGCGATCGCGATCGGCCACATTTTTTTGCAGATTGCTTTCCAAATATTCCAATCAAAGGCCGGGCTGACGGGCGTATATTTTCTTGCCGCGATCCACAATACGAGCGTATAACTGGCGCTGTTTAAAACCACGACCGCCATTATCGGCATGAATCCGGCTTTTAGATTAATCAACAACCAAAGGCCGGCAATCAAAACAACCCTGCCGGTAAGTTCGCCAATCGTCGGGATGTGCATTTTTAATTTTGTCTGGTAAAGGCCGAAGAATACCTGATTCATGGCCACGCCCATGAAAGCGACGGCGGTTAACGCGATGGCTTGTTTGATTATTGTCGGGTAGGGGAAAAATAGCGCGGCCAGTGGAGCAAGACCGAGAAAAATTATCGCGGTCGCCAAGCGGAAGCCGATAAGGTTGCGGAATAGTTTTGTTTTGTCATGCTCCGGTTCGCTTAACATTTGCGCGCTGACCGGAATCAATCCGAAATCTGTCAAAATACCGGCAAAAGTCAAAAAAGAAATAGTAGTAATATACCAGCCAAATTGTTCTTGCCCCAAATATCGCGTCATCATGCCGAGAGCGAGCAAACCCAAAGCTACGGAGATAATTTTTCCGACAATTTGGACAATAGTATTATGCGCGATCGCGCGTGTGGACATAGGTGGGATGAAGTTCCCCTCTCCTTTAGAAGGAGAGGGGGCAGGGGTGAGGTGGTTCACTGTCTTTAAATATTATCATTTTTCCACTTTAAAATCAACCACCTGGATTGTTGGTTTATTGGTTTTTTGCTATAATTATCTTACTATGAAAAGTGACAAACGAAAACTCCTATTTTTGGTTATTATAACCGCGTTTTATTCGTTTTTTTGGCTCAACACAGCTAAAGCCGCTGAACCGGAAGTAAAAATAAAAGATGAGGCATACGCGGCAAAATTTGTGTCGCAGTCAATCAGCGACCCAATTACAATTACCGCTGGAGAAACCACAACGATTAAATTAAAATTTAAGAATATCGGCGCTGTTGCTTGGAATTCATCAGGCAGCCGTTTTATTTCCGCTTATACCATGGATTCGCGAAACCGCGTTTCAGTTTTTAAGGGCTCTGACTGGTTGAGCGGCAAACAGACAGCTAAAATTTCTGGCAAAGTATCGCCGAATGAAATCGGAGAATTAGCGATTGCATTAAAAGCGCCGGAGAAAATCGGTGAGTACTTGGAAAAATTTTATTTAGCCGCGGAAAATTATTCTTGGGTGAAAGGCGGTTATTTTTTCTTGAAAATTAAAGTGATTGAAAGGCCAAAACCAGCGGTGTCAGAGCCGGCCGGCAACGATTTCGTCGTTAAAGAAAAAATCAGCAATAGTGAATATCAGGCAAAACGAGTTGGATTGGGCAAGAAGCAAGTGGCGGCTGTCGGCGGCGAAAAAATTAAACAGATTTTGACTTTAATGAATAAAGGTGCGGCGGTTTGGCAAAAGTACAAGGTTAAATTTGTTGAACCGGCGACCGTGGCAAGCTTGGGGGGGCCAAGTTTTGCCGACGCGACATGGACGGACGCGCAAACAGCGTTGAGCGGAGAAGAAAGCGTGACGCCGGATGGTTTTCTGCGTTTGACATTTAATTTTCGCACGCCGGCTAAAAAAGGAAATTATGTCGCGAAGTTTTTGGTTGAAGTTGATGGCAATGAATTGAAAGAGATTGAAGTGGAGGTTCCGGTGGAAGTGATAGAAGACGCGCCAGAAAATTACCAGACGCCAATTTTTTCCGAAGCGGTTGAGGCATTTGTTCCGCGTTTGACCGAGGAGCCGCGGTTGAGAGTCGGCATCAATTTAGACGATGATGCGCATATGCAATTCATGTCTGCTAATGACGATTATATTATTTCCGTTGACGGAGAGACAAAAGGGGTGTTGCCAAAGAACAAAATCGCGATTTTACGCTATAAAGACGGTGAATACAGTTTTGACGGCGGCGGTTTGGAATTTTCTTCGCCGCAGTATGTCCGATTATCGCCGCAGTCTGATCAGCACGCGGTATTCACAGTTTTTAATTTGAAACGCGCGGCCAAATGGGTAACAGCCGGAGATCATAATCATTATCGCGGCGCGGTTGAGTTTCGCCGTGGTGAAGTGGACGGCAAATTCTATGTAGTAAATGACTTGCTTCTTGAAGATTATGTCGCCGGCTTGGCGGAAACAAGCAACAAGGTGCCGATTGAGTTTATTAAAGCCAATATAGTGGCGGCGCGCAATTACGCTTATTTCAATAGAGGCAAATATCCATTTTTTGATGTAATAGCAAACACCTATGACCAGCTTTATTTGGGTTATGATTCAGAAATGGCGATGAGCAACGTGGCGCAGGCGGCCAAAGACACACGCGGTATTATGGTTACTTATAATAATGAAATTGTTACTACGCCGTATTTTGGCAACAGCAACGGCTGGACCAAAAGCTGGAAGAGTGTGTGGGGTGGGACTGATAAGCCATGGCTGCAACCGGTCAAGACCGGGTATGATAGCGGCAGAACAAAAAAGGGCCATGGCGTGGGCATGAGCCAGCGCGACGCGGCGATCCGCGCGGATAAAGAGGGTTTGAGCTTTGAGGAATTATTGAAGTATTATTATACCGGGGTGAAGGTGGAGAGAGTGTATCTTTAAGAGAAAAAATTCCTCCCCCTCGTAGGGCTTCGTCGTGAGCGCTCAGCCGAACGGGGAGGCAGGAGGAGAGGGGACCAAAATCTATCTATTTTTTACAAACCGCCAAATCGTCCTCGCCAAATGTTGATTGGGACGGTGGTAGGCGAGATGCTCAACAGGTGAACTGCCGAGTATTTCAAATGGAACGGCCGCAAAGCCGGTCTTTTTTATTTCTTCCACGCAAGTAATCTCCACCCACTCGTTTTTAAATTTGAATTTTGGAATGATAAACAATACCACGCCGTCAGGTTTTAGAATTTTAGCGAACGCTTTAAAAGAATCAATGTATAATTTTGCCAACTCGTCGGCTTGGGAGCGCAATTGTTCTTTATTTTCCCTGCCAGTCAGCGGCTTGCCGAGGAGGGGTTCGGTAATGATGGTGTTAATAGAGTGTGGTTGGAGTTTATTTGATAATTTGGCGGCATCGCTTTGGAATAGTTTAGTAGTTGATGATTGTTGAATTGTTAAATTGTTAAATTGTTTGGCGAGCCAGTCTAAATTTTCTTTAGTATTTTTAATCGCTTTTTCGCTGATGTCGGAACCGATTAAATTTGTATAGCCCAGCGTTGAGGCTTCGGTAAGGATAGTGCCGGAGCCGCAGAATGGGTCAAGAAGGGTCGCGTCTTTCGGCGTTTGCGACAAGTTGATCAAAATACGCGCCAGTTTAGGCGGCAGCATTCCGCTTCTGTCATCACTGCCTGGTCGGCCATAATCGCGTTGGCTGAATTCTTCAAACGGCTGGATAGCTTCTGTCGCGAAAATTTCGTTATTGATGATTGTCAGGTCGCCGCCAAGTTCAACCAAATTGTTATGCAAAATCGTCGCGGTATTTTTTGGTTCAATATAACGCACCGAACGTCCGGATTGCTTTAATTCTTTCTTAATTTTTATTGCCAGCGTTTTGTCCGGCAGAGAAAAAATGATTTTGCCGGTCGGCTGGGTTTGATTAAGATGCGCGGGAATGCTCGTTTCAATTTGCCGCGCGATTTTTATCGTCCCGCCAAGGGTTCCAATCAAATCTGCGCAATTTAACTGTTGGTCTATTTCTAAAATTAAGAAAGCCTCTTGATGTTTCAGTGCGCAAGTGCGCAAGTGCGCAAGTGTTTTGATGTTTGGATGTTTAAGTGACAAAACCGCTGTTATTTCAGCGGCGGAAATTTGCGGTTGATGCCCGAGCTGGAACAAATACTTCATAGCTTCATTGCTTGGTGGAAGTCGCGTTTGGCTTGGCGACAAATACAAACGGGTCGCGCGTTATTGCTGGCGTCTCCGCGTTGATTTTTTTCTCCCGGGCCGCCATCACTTTATCATATTTGTTAAAATCAATCGTTTCCACGTTCAAGGCGGGGTCGGTGAGAAGAACTTCGCGGGTTTTGCTGATAGATTGGTAGATGTTGGTGTAGAGGAAAAACAAGGTAACACCAACGCCGATGGCGATTAATATCGCCGCGGCAATACTGATTAGATGCAAGCGTTCATATTCTTTATATTCCGCCAGCAAAATCACACGTTTATTTTTTGATGGATGTCGGGTCAACATAAATAATGCCGCTAAAATTTAAGCTGATGGTGGATTTCCCGGTCTTGTCTTCTTTTCTTTTTTCCCATTTTATATTGTCAGTGATAAGATAAAAAGGCATTTTTTCCAACTCGGACAGATAACGGACATGGTCGGCAAATTCACCTTGATTAGAAACATTCAGCAGATAAAAATTAGTAAGGCCGGCGCGCGGCGCTCCTTCGCCAGAGGCTCCGGCGGCGCGCGGCGCTTCATCTTTTATTTCTTTGAAAGCCACTTCCAGATTTTGCGTTATGTGATTTTTTTCCGCGAGATTTTCCAGTTCAGTGATCATGCTTAGTTCGCCGCCGGCCGCGATCATTGTCTGCGCCAGCTGATTCGTGTTTTTCGTTATCTCGTCCATTTCTTTGACCGTGCGTTTGAGTTTTTGCGAGTTTTCATAGCGTTTTTCCAGTTCCGCTTCCACTTGGTTGATTTCTTTTTGCAGACGATAGATCTTCCGCGCCACCGGATAAATAATGCCTCCCAAAATGGCCAGCAAAATCGCCACAATGAGGCCGAGTGTCAGTAGAATTTTTTGAGTAAGGGTCAAGCGTTGCATATTATTTAATCGCCGCTGAAAAAGAAAAATTGATATTGTCTTTTTTGGTAAGCTGGTCAACCGGGATATCAACGGTTTGAATCCACGCGATTTTTTCCAGCCGCGATTGAAGGATTAGCAAATCATCGCGGTTGGCGGCGAATCCGATTAAGCTTAGGTTTTTGTTTTTTAGATCCAGGTTTAATGCCGTTAAGTTCGCGCCGTCAGGCATGGCCGCGGCGATATCCGGCAACAGCGGAGACACCGGCTGGTATAAATTCTGAATAAAATCAATTCGTTTAAGCTTTTCATTAATGGTTCTAATAGTTTTATTGGTTTCGGCGTAGCGATTTTGCAAAGAAGAAATTGTTATATTCAGGTCGTTAAAATAACTGCCCAATACCCATTCGCCGCCTAGCATCGCGATACCGATAACGCAAGTGACAATTAAAACAATCTCTAATATATTTTTGATAAATTGAAAGCGAACAGTAGTTTGAAGCCGTTGGCGCTTGATCGGCGAAATTAAATTAATCCGGCAGGGTATCATATCAGGTATTTAGTGAAAAATGGATTGTCGGCCGCCCGCAAACCCAAACCAATGGCCGTGGCGTAGCTGATAGCTTTCTCCGGCGATAATCCGATGTCTTTTGTGGCGGAAAGGTTTTTCCACGGATTGCCGGGCCGGGCCGTTATTTTCAATTTGGCCGATATTATGCGATCCAGCCGTTTTAAGTTTGATCCGCCGCCGCACATGACGATGCGGGTGATGCGGTTGGCCTCCGGGAAGTGGGAATAATAGAAGTCAATCGCGTTTTTTATTGAATCAACAAAATCATCAGTTAATTTTACCAGCGCCGTCCAGCTGTTGCGCCGATTTTGCTTAAAATTTAGACCCTGCTCTAATTTTATCGCCTCCGCTTCTTCGTTAGTCAGGTGAAGCGCTTGAGCGATGGCGGTGGTTATAATTTCTCCGGAAAAAGGCAGAGAGGTGCTGAATTGAATTATACCATGATCATGCACAATCAGACACGATCTGGAGGCGCCGATGTCCAGAATCACCCGCGCTTCGTCAAGGTATGCTTTTTTCGCGGTAATCATGCTGCGGGTGATGGCTAATGCTTCTATTTCCAGCGCGATAACTCCCAATCCCAGACTTTCCAGCAAATAGGTGTAGCTGTCAGCAATAAGTTTTGGCGTGGCGCCGATTAAAACATTGGTGGTTGACTGGCCGCCGCCATTTGGTATGATTTGCCACTGCAAGTAATAATTATCCTCATCAAACGGTATGTGTTTTTTGGCGGCAATGAGAATGTCGGCGTCAATCAATTCAGCCAGCGGTTTTTTTATTTGGATCATTTTAATAAAACTTTGCGTTTCCGGCAGGGCGGCTACGACCCAAGGACTGCGGACCGGCTTTTGTTTGGCTGCCATTCCGCGCGACATCTTGGCAATTCTTTGGCGCACTTCTTCCGGCTGTTGGAGTTCGCCGTTGACAATCAGGCCGGGCGGCAGAGATATATTCCTTATGTTCACCAATTCATAATATGGCTCTCTGTATAACAGCGAACGATTGCGAAGCTGAATCAGTTTGACCGACAGATCGCCAATATCCAAGCCAAAAGCATTGGGAAACGGGTTGGTGAACATAAATCAAAAATTTTGCACTAACGAGTACATCGGCATAATCACGGCGATGGCCATGAAAGCGACGGCGATGCCCAAAAGAATAATAATAACCGGTTCAATAATCGCCGTGAAATTCTTCATGGTTTTGTCAACCTCGCTACCGTAGAATTCAGCCAACTCATCCAGCAATTGCTGGACTTCTCCGGTGCGCTCGCCGACCATGATCATTTCCGTCACCATCGGCGGGAAAAGCGCGTGATTTTGGCTTAAAATTTCGGATAACGGCGCGCCGGTTTTTATTTTTTCAGCGGCCTGTTTAATGGTGTCGCGATAAATCACATTGCCGCAAGTGTCGGCGGTAATTTCCACCGCGTCAATTATCGGGATCGTGCTTTTCAACAGCGATGATAGCGTGAGCGAAAATCTGGCCAGATTTATTTTTTTCATTATTTTCCCAAAAATCGGCAGGCGCAGATTAATTTTGTGGACAAAGCGTTTGAAATTCGGGAATTTACGCAGCGAAGAAACGAATAACATGATTACCCCGATGGCAATAATAACAATAAGAACCATGTTTATCGGACTGCTGGCAAAATTCGTGATAATAATAAGGATTCTGGTGGCTAATGGCAATTCCGCGTCAAATTCGTTAAATAAAGTTATCAATTTCGGCAGAACCACGGTAACCATCATAACGCCGATGCCGCCCATCGCCGCGATAATCACTGACGGATAGATCATCGCTCCGCGGATGCTGGACATCAGCTCGTGAGTTTTGCGCATTTGAATCATTACTTGGCGCAGGGATTCTTCAAGTTTTCCCGCCACTTCACCGGCCGCGATCATCTGCACGTAAATCGGTGGGAAGGCTTTTGGGTGCTTTGCTAACGCCTCGCTTAAAGTTTGTCCCTTTTCTACGTCTGATTTGATGGCCGCGATCACCAGTTTTAATTTTTGATTTTCGATTTCTTTGCTTAACACATCCAATGATTCAACCACCGATAGTCCCGCGTGTATCATCGTGTGGAGATGCTCAACAAAAAACATTTTTTGCACAAAAGGAATACTGGTCAGGTATTTGGTGACAAAATCATTCAATTTTTGTTCAAAGGGTGATATTTTTTTGTTTTTTTCCATAATTTTTATTCTCTAGTCGCTCGCAATACTTCCCCAATCGTGGTTATGCCTTGTTTGGCTTTGACCAGTCCGTCTTCCATCATGGTTAGCATGCCTTTTTTGCGCGCGTATTCTTTGATAACATCCGCGGTGGCGCGCTGATTGATTTTTTGCGCCAATTCCGGATCAACTTCCAGCACTTCATAAATGCCAACCCGGCCTTTGTGACCGCTATTGCCGCAGCGCCGGCAGCCCTCGCCCTGGTAAAAAGTCATGCTTTCCAAAGTTTTTTCTTTCGCGTCCAGTTTTATGCCTTGGTCGGTAAAAAGCGACGTGAGTTTTTTAACATCAAACAGTTTTCCCAGTTCGTTAACCGCCGCCTTTTCCAGCTTGTATTCTTTTTTGCAAAATTCGCAATTTTTGCGGATTAGTCGTTGAGCCACAATAATATTGGCGGTAAACGCAATTAAAAATGGCGGCACGCCCATGTCTAAAAGACGGGGCAG
Organism: Candidatus Magasanikiibacteriota bacterium; assembly: GCA_016214105.1. GTDB lineage: Bacteria > Patescibacteriota > Patescibacteriia > Magasanikbacterales > UBA922 > 2-12-FULL-43-12. Next base: position 23,313 of record JACRPD010000023.1, on the reverse strand, counting down.
GGTGGTTGGGGCATCGTTAGTATGGAGAGTGGATAACACAAGATGCCCGGTCATGGCCGCGTGGATGGCGATTTCCGCGGTTTCTTCATCGCGGATTTCGCCAACCATGATAATATTCGGATCTTGGCGCAAAAATGCGCGCAAGCCGGCGGCAAAAGTGAAGCCCACCTGCGGATTTATTTGGCTTTGGTTCACGCCCTGAACATGATATTCAATCGGGTCTTCAATCGTGGAAATGTTTACGTTTGGCTGATTTAAAATGCCCAACAAAGAATAGAGTGTGGTAGTTTTGCCGGAGCCAGTCGGGCCGGTGACTAAAATTATGCCGTGCGGTTTTTTGATCGCTTCCTCAACCAGCTTTTTTGGCCCGGGTAAGAATCCCAAAGCGTCAAGCGGCAGAGGTTTTTGCCCTTCATGCAAAATACGCATGACAATTTTCTCGCCATCATAAACCGGGATGATAGACACACGCATGGCTAATTTTTCATCTTGAATTTGAATCTTGATGCGACCATCCTGCGGCTTCATGTGTTCATCAATTTTTAAATTCGCCAAAATTTTAATTCTCGCCACAATGCCGCTTTTAACCGCTTTGGGCAGATTCATCACCGGATGCAGGAGGCCATCCACTCGGTAGCGGACAACAATTTCTTTTTCCGTTGGTTCAATATGGATATCGCTCGCTTCTTCAAATACCGCGTGTTCCAGAATGCTGTTGACGATATGGATAATTGGCAATTCTTGCGCCGCTTTTTTCAAATCACCGGTGTCCTGTTCGCCGTCCGTGAGCTGGGTGATGGCAATATCGCTTTCCAAATCAGCGTGATAGCGCCTTAGCGCTTCCCTGATGCCGGAAGGGGTCGTCATATAGACCTTGGGATTGAGACCGGTCTTGCGGTGCAGGAATTCAATGCTCTGGATGTCATCAGGATCCAGCGTGGCAAGTTTGAGTTCGGTGGAACTCTTGTCAAAGGCGACAATCTCATGCGTTTGCGCGAAGGGCGGCGGCACCAGATTAAGCACCTCTTTTTTGATCTCTTTCCCGCCCAATTCAATAAACGGCACAGCCATGCCTTTGGCCACTTCGGTATAGAGCCCGGTTTCGTCAACAATGTTTTCGTCCAATATATACTGTTCCAGCGTTTTTTTTACTTTTTGCGCTTTGGCGTAATACGATTTCAAGTCAGCGCCGCTGATTTTAAAATGTTCTTTCAGTAGGACGTTTAATAGCTTCTCTGGGAGCATAGAAAAAGTTTAGATTTAGTGGGGTTATTATATCAGGAATTTCGTCAGTAGGGAATAGGGCGCGGCGGCTTCTTTGCCTTGACAGCATTTTTGCAATAGCTTAACATATAGGAGTTAATTGAGCTTAGATGAAATAAATTTTATGGAAAAACAAGAACAATTAGAAATCGTGCGCCATTCGTGCGCTCATTTGGTGGCGTCGGCGGTGCAAGAACTGTACCCGCAGGCGAAGTTCGGCATCGGACCGGTGGTTGAGAACGGGTTTTATTATGATATTCGTTTTCCACGGAACATCACGGAAGAGGATATGCAAAAAATAGAAGCAGAAGCGAAAAAAATGCTGGCAGAGGGAGTTGGTTTTGAACGAACGGAAATGAGCTTGGCGGAAGCATTGAAGTTTTTCGCGGACAAAAAGCAGGATTATAAAGTAATGCTGCTTAAAGATTTGAAAGAAAAAGGCACGACAAAATTCAGCGAAAAAGAAAAACAAGAAATCGGCGGGTCGGTTGAGGAAGTTTCCATCTATCAGACCGGTAATTTCGTTGATCTCTGCAGGGGTCCGCATGTAAAATCAGCAAAAGAGATTGGCGTGTTTAAATTAACAAAACTCGCCGGCGCCTATTGGCGCGGAGACAGCAACAATGATCAATTGCAAAGAATTTATGGTGTGTGTTTCAACACGCAAGCGGAGTTGGATGAATACTTGCGTTTGTTGGAAGAGGCGGAAAAGCGCGACCATCGGAAAATCGGCGCGGAACAAGAATTGTTTTTCTTTGATGAACGAGTTGGCAGGGGTTTAACCATGTGGCTTCCCAATGGCACAATCATCCGCAATGAAATTGAAAAATTGGCGATTGAAAAAGAAAATCAAGCCGGATATGTTCGCGTGCGCACGCCGCATTTGGCCAAAGAAGAAATGTATTTGACTTCCGGCCATTTGCCATATTACAAAGATAGCATGTATCCGCCAATGCAGATGGATGACGGGGTGTATTATTTGAAGGCAATGAATTGTCCGCATCATCACACGATTTACAATCACAAACCGCGCAGTTATCGCGATTTGCCGTTGCGTATCGCGGAATATGGAGAGTGTTATCGCAATGAATTGTCCGGCACTTTGGCAGGACTTTTGCGCGTGCGTTGTTTGGCCATGAACGACGCGCATATTTATTGCCGCAAGGATCAAATTAAAGCTGAGTTTAAGAGTGTGATGAAATTAACCATGGGTCTTTTTGCAATTTTTGGCTTAAAGGATTATTGGTTTAGATTGTCAAAGTGGAGTCCTGATCATTTAGAAAAATATGTAAACGAGCCGAAAAATTGGAAATATACCCAAGATGTGATTCGGGAGGTTTTAGATGAAATGAAAGTCAAATATGTTGAAGCTGACGATGAGGCGGCGTTTTATGGTCCAAAAGTTGATGTTCAATTTAAATCAATTGTCGGCCGCGAGGAAACCATGTCCACTATTCAATTGGATTTTGTGGCCAAACAGCGGTTTAATTTAAACTACACAGACGAGTCTGGCGCTGATAATAATGAAGTGTTTGTCATTCATCGCGCGCCATTGTCAACTCACGAACGGTTTATGGCGTTCTTAATTGAACAGTATGCCGGTGTCTGGCCGGTCTGGCTGTCTCCGGTGCAAGTTTTGTTCGCTCCGGTCGCCACTAAACACCAAGAAGGCGCCAAAATGCTTGCAAAAGAGTTGGTTGATAAGGGTATTCGCGTGGAAGTTGACGACGCTGACGAAACAGTCGGCAACAAAGTCCGCAAAGCGGCAGGACGAAAAATTCCGTATATTATTATTGTCGGCGACAAAGAATTATCCGGCGACCCTTCGGCCAGCTCAGGGCAGGAGTGGATGATTCGCGTGCGAGGCGAGAAAGATCAGGTGAAGATGAGTAAAGAAAAATTTGTGGAGAAGGTGTTGGGGGAGATAAAAGAGCGAAAGATTTGAGCGAGAAATATAACGAAAATATTAGCGAGATATTAATAGAATATTAAAAATCCCCCGCCATGGCGGGGGATTTTTAATTAATTATCGTTTGGTCATTGTGCGCAGGAGACGTTTGGTTTCCGGGGATGTCTGGCCTTCTTTTCCGCCCTCTACCAACTTGCCGGCGAAATCATCCAGCGCTTCCATCTGTTTTTTAAGAAGTTTTTCTTCAGGTGTCTCAAACAGCCGTTTAAACCATCCTTTATTGTGTTTTATAGCCTCAAGTTCATCAGATTTTTTCAGCGATAATTTACCCACCACTTCTTTCAAAACTGACAAATCCCCGTTCCATTTTTCAATATCCAGGGTTTGAAGAAATGTTTTGTCAGCAAGAATTATATTTTTGTGTTCTTCTTTGCCAAGATATATTTCGGAATGAAATAATTTTTGCAAGAGCTTTTCCGGTGTATTTTTTTTCAGCAAATCTTGGTCAAGATCAAACAAAGCTTCTTCGTTGGTGCGTTCGGGGGCGGTGTAGGTTTCCTCGCCGGCTCGATGGCCGGAGTTAGATATTGTCATGCCACCTCTACGACCAAGTACACTTGCTATATTTCCTGTGCCAATGCCGCCGCTTGGTCCTGTGTATTCGCCTCTATCATATACACCATGTGGTTGGAACTGATGTGTTTCTGCCGGTTTTTCAACGGCCGGAGTTTTTCGTTTAGCTTCGAGATCCTCTATTGCCTTAGCTCGCGCTGAGGCGATTTTATCGGCCATGGTCGGTCCTTTGTTTATTAGGTTTTTCAATTCTCTGATGCGCACGCCAAGCTGTCTTTGTTGATTTGTCAAAGGGAGAATTGCCTCCGGTTCCAGTTCGTGTTTTATTATTTTAGTGCCAATAATTTTTAATTTTTTTGTTATTTCGTCATATTCGTCTTGTATTTTTTTTAATTCTTCAGGCGGAACCAGCGGCGGCATTACATCTTGCTCCAAGACAGAACCGCGTTTTTTTTCCTCTTTTTCTACCTCCGCATTTATGTTAACTTCTTCAAATTCTTCCGGTTTCAACCACACTTCATCTGGTTCGGATTTGGCAAGTCGCACCTTTCTTTTTGCCTCATCAAAGATGAGGTCTTTTTTCAACTGTGCCTGTAATTTTTCCAATTGGTCTTCACCGGTAAATCCGCCAAGGCGTTTTCTACCTTCTTCTAATAACTCATTATCTCGCCGAAGGACTTTGGCTTTTTGCAATCTCCTTTTTTCATCTGTGAGGTAAAGCAATTGGCCTTTTTTTTCTATCCCAGCATGCATTTCTTCAATATCTTTTTGTATTTCCGGAATCACTATCGGTTGATCTACAGTTGGCGCAACTGGTGAGGTTGTTTCACCTCCCAGTATTTGTTGAATTTCTTTGGTTGAGTATTTTTTTGGCTCCCCCTCTTTTTGGGTTGGCAAAATTGACTCTCCTTTGGGCATATATTTGGTGGTTAATAGTATTATGAATTATAGCACCTTATCCACACCCTGTCAATTGACTTTTAGGTTTTGTCGTGTTATATTACGCCGTTCTGCAGATCCACAGAAAGGAGGGTGAGATGCAGACAAGGGATTTGTTCGCGGTTCTTTCCGACCTGCTGTCGCGTCTCACCCCAAGTCGGGTGAGCGTCTATCAAGGAGATGACGGCGAACCACAACTGTTTCTTGCCTTGGCAGTGAGAGGCGATGTTGATGGCCAGCGGTGGCGGCAGTTTGAAAGGAGGTATCCGCAGTGGCCAGATCTGGTGAATCTCGTCACCGTGATGTTCGTGGAGAGTTGCCATTCGCCGCGTTCTTGGAAAATCATCGGTTCTTTGGTGGATGGCGAAGGGTCGGTGCCGGAAGGTGACGGTCCGGTGGTGAAAGTGCTTCTGGCATTTGCGTTGGCAGAGCCGGAGGGGGTGGTGGCCGAGGAGTTGCCGCCCGTCAAAATGGTTACTTTTGGTTTCGCGAAAGCGGAGGACGATGGAGGACGAGAGGCAGGGGTACGTCGTCATTTGACGGTGGTCAGGGTGCCGTCTGGAGAAAGGGAGGGTTGTTAGCGCCGGATCGTTTTCTACGACCGGCGCGCCTTCATTTTTAGGGGTTGAAATAGTGGGAATAGTGAGTTAGAATTACAAAGCAGATTTAGTAGCAAGAGTTTGTTCGTTGTTAAAGCACAAGAGATAGATTGAGATAAATAGAGATGGATGGAGATAAACGATGAGTTGATTGTTGTCTCTCTATCTCCATCTATCTCTTATCTTTCTATCTCCACCTATCTCAATCTATTTCTTAATAATTCTAAATTTTCAAATTACCACCACCCAGCCTTATTTATGTCAAGAAAGTATCACATAACCACCCTCGGTTGCCAGATGAATAAAAACGATTCGGAAAGAATCAGCGGTTTGTTGTCCACGGTTGGTTTGAAAATGACTGATAAAGCTGAAGAAGCCGATGTTCTATTAATTAATACCTGCAGTGTTAGACAGTCAGCCGAAGATCGGGTATTTGGCGTGGTAAAAAATTGGCAGGAATTGCGCGAGCGCAAGCCGGAACTAGTTATTTGTATTACTGGCTGTTTACCTGGGCGCGATAAGGATGGGAAATTGCGAAAAAAGTTTCCGGGCGTTGATTTATTTTTTCCGATTGATGAATTAAATTTATTGCCAAAAAGATTGTTATCTCTTAATCTTGATTTATTTTCTAACAATTTTGACGACCCGGGCGATTATTTGCGCGTTGACCCTTTGCGTTCCAATAATATTTCCGCGTCTATCACGATTCAGACCGGTTGTGATAATTTTTGTTCTTATTGCGCGGTGCCCTACGCGCGCGGACGAGAGCGCAATCGGCCGGTGGCGGATATTTTGGCGGAAATTAGACAGGCGGTTGCCAGCGGGATTAAAGAAGTTGTTTTGTTGGGACAGGTGGTGAATAACTACCACGCGTCCGATTTTTGGATTCCCGCTCCCCGATCACAGTCTGGGACAAGTTTCGCGGGGATGACAAGACAAAAAGCGGGGATTACAGAGACATCATACGATTTTGCGGCGTTGTTGTGGGAAGTGAATCAGATTGATGGTTTAGAACGAATACATTGGACCGCGGCTGATCCGCAGTATTTTAATGATGAGCAGATTGAGGCATTGAAACTGCCAAAACAAATTAATTACCTGCATCTGCCGGTTCAGAGCGGAGATAATGAAATTTTGCGCAAGATGAATCGCAAGTACACGCGGGAGTATTACATTGACTTAATTAAAAAAATTCGCGTTGCCAGACCGAACATCGCCATTGGCACGGATTTAATCGTTGGATTTTGCGGGGAAACAGACGAACAATTTAACAATACTTTGGATTTATATCGCCAGTGCGATTTTGATATCGCGTATCAAGCCAAGTACAGCGAGCGCGCCGGCACTGCCGCGGCCAAAGCGTTCAAAGATGATGTGCCGCGCGCGATCAAAAAACAGCGCTGGCAGGCGGTGCAGGATTTGATGGAAGAAACGACTCATCGTAAAAATCAAAAGTATTCCGGGCAAACTGTTAGCGTGTTGGTTGATAAGCGCAAAAAAAATATTTGTTTTGGTAATTCTTCGGAGATGAAACTGGTCCAGTTTCCCGGCGCCTCGGATTTGATTGGTCAAATTGTGTCAGTCAAAATAGACTGGGTGGATACGTGGGTTTTACGCGGGAAAGTGGTATAATGGAGTCAGAAAGTTTTTAAAGAATATGATTTTTGCCCCCCTCTCCTTATAGGAGAGGGGTAGGGGTGAGGTCTCCAATCGTTGAGACCCCTTCCTTACCTCCCTCTACGAGGGGGATGGACGATCCAAGACAACTTTTCAGTTTATGTTGGGCACACAAAAGGTATTACCAAAAGTCATCGTCATCGTCGGCGCCACGGCCAGCGGGAAAACCGGCTGGAGTTTGCGGTTGGCAAAAAAATTTAACGGCGAGATTATTTCCGCGGATTCGCGGCAGATTTACAAGAAAATGGATATTGGCACAGCCAAGGAGCCGGGCGAGTGGCGGCGCGTCGGATTGCATAAATTGTATTATGTTCAAGACGTTCCGCACTGCATGGTTGATTTTTTAGACCCGGGCAAGTCCTTTACCGTTTCGGAATTTAAAGATCGGGCGAATAAATGCGTTAATCTGATTTTTGAGCGCGGGCACCAGCCGTTTGTGGCCGGCGGCACCGGTTTGTATGTCCACGCTTTGGTTGATAATTTGTTGATTCCGCAAATCGCGCCGAATAAAAAATTGCGCCGCAGTTTGGAAGAAAAAGATAATTATGAATTAATGCAATTGTTAAAACAGTTTGATCCGAAAGGCGCGGAAACAGTTGATTTCAATAACAAACGTAGGATTGTCCGCGCGTTGGAAGTGTGTCTTTTGAGCGGGGTGCCGTTCTCCGAACAGCAAAAAAAAGGCGAGCCATTGTATGATTTTTTGCAGATTGGCATTGAAGTGCCGCGCGAAGAACTTTACGCGCGCATTGGTAAACGAGTTGATGATATGATAAAGCTGGGACTTTTGAAAGAAGTGGAGGATTTGCTAAAACAAAAATACAGTTGGGATTTGCCGAGTTTGAGCGGCATCGGTTATAGCCAGTTTAGAGGCTATTTTGAAAAACAACACAGCTTGGATCAGGCGATTGAGTTTTTGAAGCGGGATACTCGTCGTTACGCCAAACGGCAGTTGACGTGGTTCAAGCGCGACTCGCGGATAAAGTGGTGTAAAGATTATGAAGAGGCGGAGGGATTGGTGAATGAGTTTTTAAAGTGAACCACCTCACCCCTCGCCCCTCTCCTTAGTAAGGAGAGGGGGTAAGTTGAAAACTATGCCAATATCAAACACGTTAAATAAATTGATGAGGCCGACGGTTGGCAAGAGCGCGAATTTTTCCGCGCTGGATAAGCCAATGTCAACGACTTCCATCAGTCGATTGAATTCTTCTTCAAATGTCAGGACTTCGGTTTTTGATAAGCCGACCGAATCTGTCGGCGCGGGTGGGTTGAATAGTAGAGATGAGCAGGCGGCGATGGATGATAGAAGATATGGCTATGTCAGAGGAATGATCAGACAGCGGCAGGAAAAAGAAGCGGAAACAGCCGGCGCGTCAGGTACTCCGTCTAGATTTAAATTAAAATTCGGTACTGGCGCGGCTTTTCATCATACCAGAAAAAAAGGACTTGACTGGAAATTGAAAGAGATGCGGTATAAAAATTTGAAGGCCTTGAGGCACTTGTCAGATACAGATATAAGATTTTTTGGCGACATGGTTAAACGATACGCTTTGAGTAAAAGAACCGGGGCGGGGTATAATTGGATTGATAAAAAGCACATGAAAAACGAAATCGCGCGTGCTTGGCACGCGGGAAAGATCAGCCGCGATGACAGAAAAGATTTTAACACGATGGTTGATCAGTTGGAGTAGCATTGATTCAGATTGAACAAAATGGATTTAGACTGATAAAAATCCGCCTTGCGACGGATGTGAATAATTACTTTAACTTCTCCCGCAACAATTTTTCCACTACCTTCGGATCAGCCGAGCCCTCGGTGGCTTTCATCGCCATGCCGATTAAAAATTTAATAATCGGTTCTTTGCCAGCCTGGAAAGCAGCGGCTTGTTTGGGATAACTTCTAATTACTTCAGCGACGACTTCGCTGATTTTATTTTCATCAGCAACCTGCCCCCAGCCTTTTTCTTCCATAATGTGGGTCGGGTCTTTGTCGGTTTTTGAGCCGGCCATGATTAAAAGAATCTTCTGCGCGTTGGTGGAGTTTACGCGGTTGTCGTAAATTAAAGCGATAAGCTCCGCGAAATTTTCCGCTGAGAATTTTACGTCGGCAATCTCCATTTTTTTCTCCGCCAGAACTCCCATCAGTTTGGAAGTGATCCAACCGCCGGCCAACCGCGCTATTTTGTCGGACATTTTTTCGGCCTTGTTTTTTGATTCAGGTAAAGAATCCAACCACTCAACAACCTCACTCATTACTTTTTCCGTAAAATCCGCCAAATTTTTTTCTTCGCTTAAAATTTTCGCGTCAGCGTAAGACATTCCGTATTCTTCGTGAAAACGTCTTCGTTTTTGCAAGGGCAATTCCGGCAAAGAAATTTTTCTCGAGCTTTTTTCCGGATGAAACGGCGGAATGTCCGGCTCGGGAAAGTAACGATAGTCAGCCGCGTTTTCTTTAATACGCTGTAACACGGTTTCGCCTCTGTTTTCATCCCAGCCGCGGGTTTCCTGTCCCCAACTTTTATTTTCTTTCAAAAGTTTTGCCTGACGGATAATTTCAAATTCCAACGCCTTTTCCACGGCGCGGAAAGAATTGATATTTTTTACTTCCACTTTGTTGTTTAATTTGTAATCACCCAACGGTTTTACTTTGCCATCAGCAATTTCAAATTTACCGGCTTCTTGCATGGAAATATTCGCTTCACAGCGCAGGTGGCCTTTTTCCATGTCAGCGTCGCTTACTCCCAAGTATCTGAAAATACCGCGCAGTTCTTGGCAATAAATTTTTGCTTCCAACGCGGTTTTGAAGTCTGGGTCGGTAACAATTTCCACCAATGGCGTGCCAGCTCGATTGAAATCAACCAGCGTATTACCTTTGGTGTCATGGGTTAATTTTGCCGTATCTTCTTCCAAATGTACGCGAGTGATGTTGATTTTCGCGGTTTCTCGGATGTTATCATTGAGAGGGAAATCAAGAATTATCGCGCCGTGTTCGGCAATCGGTTCATCGTATTGCGAAATTTGATAGCCCTTTGGCAGGTCGGGATAGAAATAATGCTTGCGGTCAAATTTTGATAATTTTCTAATCTGACATCCTAACGCTTTGCCGATTAAAACCGTCCAAGCGATGGCTTGCTTGTTGGGAACCGGAAGCGTGCCTGGCTGGGCAGTGCAAATCGGGCAGATGTTTGTGTTTGGTTCCTTGAAGTCCGGATCATTTTTACAACCGCAAAACATCTTGCTTTTGGTTTTAAGCTCAACGTGGACCTCCATGCCGATAATGGGGATGTATTTTGACATGTTTATGTTTTTTGTTCAGTCTGCGCCGGGCCGAGTTTTTTTAGCTCTTCGTAAAGGATGGTGGCAGCGGCAAAGGCGACTGGCATTAGGAGGAGGGAAACAATTTGTATAAAAACATTATAAAGTAAACCAATCCCAAAAATTTGTGACAATGGCGCGGCGAATAGCGCGTAAACGAGAGAAACAACAAAAGCCGTCAACAAAAAACGCCACAAGATTGTCCACCAACGGTCTTTTGTAATTGCCATACTGAATTTGATAGATTCTTTGATTGGGCGGTCAGCGATCACTGTTTCGTAAACGGCGAAAGACAATTTGATCCCGAAAAATATTGCATTTATCATACCAAGTACGAACACAACAAACATTCCAAGCACTAACATTGACATCGGATCGTAAATATTAATGGTAGAAATAAACAGGGGGCCAAACATGACTGCAGCGAGGATACGGGGGTCTGAAAAACCGCCAGTGAAAAAAAGAGGGATAAGAAATAGTAAGAGTAGAGCAAATGTAAATAGACCAACCAAAAGAGATGTGCCAATTCCTTTCCAAAGTATTTTATAGGTGTCTTTTAGGGCGGTTTTAATATCGCCCACCTTTTCTTTTTTGCAAATAAAGTTAATTGTTCGTAAAATGCTGAAAATGATCCAGAAATAAATTATTCTTGTGATGATTGAGACGACGACTATTATAATTGTTACATTTGTGAATCCAATTGCAATGTCTATCGCTGTCGGGATGGTGAGTAACGCAAGAAATTTTATGATAGTAACAAAATTGTTTTTATATAAATTCAAGCTTTGTTTTAGGAGTTCTACGGCGGAGATGAGCATATGATAAAGAATTATGAATTATGAATTATGAATTATGAATTATGGGCGATTGGGTGATTGTTTGCCAGATTTTTTCGTGGATGATATGAGGCGGGAGGATTTTGTTGTTTTTGACGCATTCAATAATTTTAAATTCCGGATAACGTTTGTTTATTTCCAAATACGCTTTTTCCGCGTCGCGGAGATGGTTCAGGTCGTCTTCGTGGATATCGCGTTTTTTGCCTTTTAAATATTCCCGTTCGCCTTTTTTGTCCACGAGCTCTTGAGAAATTTTTGCCGTAACATGTAAAATCAAATTGATATCCGGCTTGGGAATGCCGAGTATATTATACTCTAAATTATACACCCAGTCCAAATATTGCCGGCGTTTTTTCGCGTTTTTTATTTTTCCGCCCTGATGCCCCATGTTAGACGCGACATAGCGGTTGGCAATAATAATTTTGCCTTGTTTCAGCCATTTTTTAATCTGATTCGCGGCCGCGAATCTATCCACAGCATAGAGAATTGAAGCGCGATAAGGCCCCACTTCAGACGCGCTGCCAAATTCGCCGTTCAGATATTTTTCCACCAAGAAAGCGCTCGGCTGGCCATATTGCGGAAAACTAATTTGTTCCACTTTTTTGTTAAGTTTTTTTAATCGTTTAATCAAAAGTCCGGTCTGCAGGGTTTTGCCCGAGCCGTCAGTGCCTTCTAGAAGAATAAATAAGCCTTTCATAAGACACGACGATACGTTATAAACGTAAAGCCATTATGTTTTTCTTCCGCGCTGATTTTCCACACTTTCGGATCAATCTCCGGAAAAAACGCGTGGCAGTTTTCAATATTTTGATCAACCAAAGTTAAATCCAAAACATCCGCGATGTCGATCATCTCTTCAAAAATTCTTTGTCCGCCAAAGCCGATGATTTCTTCATCTTTGTGCGCGGCAATCGCTTCGTTTATCGAATCAAACCGTTCCGCGCCGGCTGGCAATGGAAAATTTTTGTCGCGAGTGATAACCACATTTGTTCTCTGCGGCAATGGCCTGCGGTTTTCAGGTATGGACTCCCATGTCTTGCGGCCCATAATCAAAACTTTCCCTTTGGTTATTTCCCGCATCCGTTTCATATCTTCCGGAATATCCCAAGGAATGGCATTATCCTTGCCAATGCAATTGTTTTTAGAAATGGCGGCGACGAGAGTAATCATAGCGAAGTGTGTAAGTATGTAAGTGTGTAAGTTGGTAAGTACTTATATACTTACACACTTATTCACTTACGCACTATTTATACAGCAATCGGCAACGGTATCCGTGGATATGATTCATAACCTTGAAGTTCAGTATCTATGTATTGCCAATCAAAAATTGAAAAATTTTTAGCTTGCCCTGAACTTTGCTGAATGGTTTCAATGCGTGGCAACGGATATTTGTTTGGGTCGCGTGTCAGCTGTTCTTTGGCGCCGTCAAGGTGGTTTAGATAAATATGCGTGTCAGCTAAAAAACCAACGAGTTTGCCTTCTTTTAATCCGGTTTCTTTGGCTAATAAGTGCAAGAGAAGCGCGTAGCTAGATATATTAAACGGCAGGCCGAGCATGGTGTCAACCGAGCGTTGATTCCAGAGTAGATTTAGTTTGCCGTCGATTACGGTTATTTGAAAAAGATAATGGCATGGCGGGAGAGCCATTTGATCAAGCATGCATGGATTCCACGCGGAAACAATCAGCCGCCGGCTGGACGGATCGTTTTTTATCGCGGAAATTAAATTTTTTAACTGGTCAACGCCCTTGCCGGCGTAATCAGTGTTATAATTTTCATAATCCGCGTTAAAGTGCCGCCATTGAAAGCCGTAGATCGCGCCTAAATCGCGTTCGTTTTTCATTTTTAATTTTGTTTCTTCATCATGAGCATACGGCACTTTTTTGGGATTGCACCATTCGTCCCAGATGTGGCAATTGCGATCAAGAAGCCATTGTTTGTCAGTAATGCCTTTGATAAAAAATTCCAGTTCCGCGGCCATGATTTTGAACGGCATTTTTTTAGTCGTCAACAGCGGATAACCGTCAGCCATATTATGTTCAAACATCGCTCCGGCGATAGCCAAAACGCCGGTGCCGGTGCGGTCGGTTTTTTTTACGCCCTCGTTAAGGACTTTTTGGATGATGTTGAGGTAAGTTTGCATAAAAATTATTTACCAGTGCTCCCGAATTGTCCCAAACCGCGTGAGCTGTCGGATAGCTCTTGCGTTTCTTCCAGTTCGGCGATGACCACAGGGTAGATAAGAAGTTGGGCGATTTTTTGTTTTTTTTCAATTTTTACCGGTTCTGAACCCAAATTTATGAGATTCACATTATATTCACCTCTGAAACCAGCATCAAAAACACCACCCATAGTGTGCAAACCGTGATAGTGGGGGAGACCACCCTTATCTTTGACGATTGCGGCGTAGCCGGTTGGGAATTCCAAAGCGAACCCCAGCAAGAAAATTTTTCTTTCGCCGGCCTTTAATTCATAATCTTCAAGCGAATACAAATCCATGCCAACATCACCAGGATGGGCGTAAGTTGGAAGTACTGCGTCCGGTTTCAATCGTTTTATTTTTATTCGCATAGCCCGCTAATTTGATCCGCTAATAACGTTAATAAGACTTGATACTTTTTATTATATCTTCAATCTGTTGGTACAATTCCGTTTCGGTTCCGTTGTTGGTGATAGTGAATTTTGCCCGCCCGCCCAATTCTTTTATGGGTTTTTCCGCTTCTGATTCCTCATCGCGCATGAATTGTTCAAAGGTTTTTTGCGCGTCGCCGGCATTTTGATTGCGGTTGGTTTGTCTTTGCCAGCGGAGATGCGGTTCGGCAGTAATGTAAATTAGGATAAAGCCCGGCAATTGTTCCAGTTGCGCGATGTCGGACGGACGGCGGATTCCATCCGCGATAATCATCTCGTTGCCGTCGTTTTCCACGTCGCGCGCGATAATTTTGCCCAAGATCTGCTGGTCAAAATTTTCCCGCAGCCAAATGGATAATTTTTGCAGATTTTCGCGGCTTTCTTCAATGTATATGCGTTTAAGAATATCGCGCAGAGGCGTGGAATATAAATAAGAATTGATATTATATTTTTCTCGCAAGTATTTACTGACCGTGCTCTTGCCCGCGGCCAGATCGCCGACCAGTCCGAAGACGATTTTTTTATTTGTCATACTTTACTGTAATCAGAAATATACTGGCGATATTTTATTCCAGCCGCGTCCAACATGCGGCGCGAAGCGACCCAGACTTTTTCGTCATGGTATTTGTCGCTTTCAAAAATAATTTCAACTATGCCGTTTTGGATTATTGTTTTGGCGCATTCGTTGCAGGGGAACAGCGTGCAATAGATTTTGCAATTTTTAGTCTGGACATTGGCGTTATAGATGGCGTTTTCTTCCGCGTGGCAAACATAGGCGTATTTTGTATCTACAAAATCACCCTCGCGTTCCCAAGGGAAAATATCGCTATCCACGCCGCGCGGGAAGCCATTATAGCCCATGCCAACAGCTACATTGTTGGCAGTTACTATTACCGCGCCGGCTTGGGTGGACGGATCTTTGGAGCGTTCGGAGATTACATGAGCGATGCGCATAAAACATTCATCCCATGAGATTGCTCCTTCACGTGGTTTTTCCGGCATATATTTAAGTTAAAAATCTGGTAATATTCTAACAAAAAACCCCTTGGGGGGCAAGAGGCCACATTATTTCCCCTCTCCTTTATAAGGAGAGGGGCAAGGGGTGAGGTGTTTACCTTTAATTTTCAATTACCCTTACAATACCCGCGCCAGCATCAAGTTCAACTTCTTGCTCGTCTTTTAATAATTTCATCGCGTTTTTTACTCCCACTAAACAAGGTTTTTTTAATTCGCGGCTGATAATTGCCGCGTGGGATAAAATATTGCCCTGTTCGGTGATAATACCGGCGGCTTTTCGCATCAGCGGCAGATAGTCAATCATGGTCATTGGGCAGACCAGAATTTCGCCATTTTCAAATGGAGTTTTGGCTGGGTCCATTACGATTTTTATTTTACCCGCGGTCTGTCCAGGACTGGCGCAGAGGCCGGATAAATCATCGTTTTTTATGTGATTAAAATTTATTTCGCTGAATAAATTCGGAATAAGACGATTGTAATCAACCAAAAAACCGGTTTGATTCGGCCAAACAACAAACTCAAAATAACCAATCAGCCGGTTTGCGTCGTCAAATTCCGCGTTGATTTGCTGGGATAGCATTTCACGCTTATCAACACCGTCAATTTGCAGCAGATTGATGGCTTCTGCTATGATCTGCTTCATCGCTTCATCAACTTTTTCCATTTTTAACATGCCGGAGCTGAAGGTGAACGGAATTGAGTTTTTTTCATGCAGTCCAGTGGATATATCCCAAAGAGGGCCGGCATAGGCTTCGCCAAAAAGATTGTTTTTGGTAATTATAAAAATCAGAGAATATAGAGTTTTATCGCTGTGCGGCACGACCTCCGCTTTATAATCATCAGGATTGATTTTAAGTTCGCGAAACCAGCCGGACAGGTATTCATTTAGAGTCAGGCCGCGCTGGCGGAGTTTTGGCAATTCCGGCTTTGTCGGCACCAGACGCATAGCGCAAGGCAGATTGCCTTTTCGTTGTACTACGTCTTGGAAAGTCGGCGTGTTATCCATGATGTCGCGTACCATCAGCCGTTCCGGCCGGTCGTAAGGCAGACCGGCGATTTGATATAAAATTTCCAAGCGGTCGCGCTTGGTATTATCTTCCAGACGGAATTTTTCCGTGTCTTGATAATTGATTTCATTAAACCATTCCGTGAAAGACGGCATTTGGTTGTCGGTGATTTCTTTGATAACGGACATACCGGTTTTTAAGCTATCTTTTGTTTATATTTTTTTACTGCTTGAATGATCCGTTTGGCAACTGAGATGGTGTAGGCTGGCCTGAGTCCGAAACCGGTTTCGCGGCAGAGCATGATCCCGTCCGCCCCATCTAAAATTATATTGGTGAGATCTAGAATATCGGACCGTCCCGGTATGTAATTGTTCATAGTGCTTTCAAGTATTTGGGTGGAGATTATTACCGGCTTATGGTATTGGCGTGCTATGCAGATAATGTTTTTTTGGATCACACCCAATTCTTCATAGGGTAGATTCACGCCCAATTCGCCGCGGTCCACAAGGATCATATCATAAACAGCGTCTTGGCAAAGTGTTTCTATCGAATTTAGACCTTCCCGGTCCTCAATTTTGACGATTATCTTGTAATGATTTTCTTGCGGTATCTCAGCAATAATTTGTTGGTTGATTGAATTATTGATGAAAGGAATAGCGATATAGTGCGGCTGGATTTCATTTATGCATTGGAAGATTTGTTTGTAATAGTTAAGCAATTTTTGTTCGTTGATGCCTGTGTTAATGTGGAGGACTTTCATCGCTTGGAGTACGCCATTGTTGAGAATGCGCGCCTTTATAGTGTCAGCATCTATAATTTCCATCACCTGTATACTGATGTCGCCGTCCCCAACCATGATCATTTCATCCAAATAAGTTTTTTCGCCCAATTTTGTTGTTTGCACCGGAACAAACTGATTGCAGTCAGGCGAATAGTCGGCTGATTGAAAAATTATTTCCTCCCCCTCTTTTACAGTATGGGTTTTAAGGTCAAAGTTGCCTAAGCGGATTTTTTCTGATGGGAGGTCAATCAAGAGTTTGATGGATGAGTTTAATTCCCACCGCGTTTCTTGGGCTATTTTTATCCATTTAATGGTTTCAGAAATAGTGCGGTAGGAAAAATTAAAACGCAGCATGTCAGCGCCGGCAAGAATGATTTTTCTCACCTGTTTGTCTGTGAATGAGTTGATGGCGATAGCGCTAATAATTAACATATTCTATCTAATTTATTCGGTTTGGTCTTTGAACCACGCCTTCCATTTTTTTTTACACCGCTCCATATTTTTTTTGAAAGGGAAGAAGTGCCAATCAAATTTTTGCTTCTCCAGATCCGGGGCCAATAGACGACGCATATATTGGCTTATAATTAGCGGTCTATTCCAATAAATAACATGTTTTTTGTCTTTGTACAATAGGTAAGCGGATAGTTGCTCCGTCCGGTATAGTGTCGTGAGGTCATCAATATTTTTGATATGTTTGCCGCATCCCAATTGCGTCGTTATGGTTGGAAAAACGTCTTTTTTGGTGGCAATTAGCGCGAGATGGAAGTGCTCAACGCAACCGCCGGCTTTCTCATTGCTTGTTGGGTCAGTGCCATGTTCATATTCAATCACTGGCAGTTTGTATGTGTCAAGTAAAAATCTGCGCGCGGTTTGTTCCAGCGTGCGGAGTTCTTTGATCCACGGCATTGGCAAAACGCTTAGATTGGCGTAGTGTGATTTGCTGGCAATCATTAAATAACTTTCGATAAAAGCGCCAAGAGGTGGGAATAGATAAAAATGTTCTGTTTCGATCAACAGCCGGTATTTAATTTCAGCATCGAAATTACAGAATGGGCATCCCATGTTGTTAAAAAACACCACCCAAAAGGTGGTGTTTAATGTTTAATTGATAATCTCTACTTTTATTCCCGGCCCCATGGTGCTGGACAAGTAAACCGCTTGAATATAGGTTCCTTTAGCCGAGGATGGTTTGGCTTTTTTCAGCGCTTCCATAAAAGCGATAAAATTTTCTTTCAATTGCGCTTCGGCGAAGCTCGCTTTGCCGATGGATTGGTGGATATTGCCGGTATCATCGTTTTTAAAAGTGAATTTGCCTTTTTTTAATTCACTGATCATTTTTTTCAGATCCGCGCCAACAGTTTCCGTTTTCGGGCTCGGCATCAAACCTTTCGGACCCAAGACTTTCGCCGCGCTCGCCAATTTCGGCATCATTTCCGGCGTGGCGACCGCGATTTCAAAATCAAACTTGCCGGTGTCTTTTATTTTTTTAATGTCTTCTTCAGTCAGAACTAAATCCGCGCCGGCCTCTTTGGCCGCCTTCTCATCATTCGGTCCGACAAAAGCGGCGAGTTTTTTTGTTTTGCCGGTGCCATGCGGCAGAGCGACCGTCGCTCGGATTTGCTGTTCGCTTTTTTTCGGGTCAACTCCCAAACGGACGTGCGCTTCAATTGAAGCGTCAAATTTCGTGTTGCTGGTTTTTTTTGCCAGCGCCACGGCTTCATCAACGGTGTAGACTTTGTTTTTTTCTACGAGCTCCGCCAACGCCCTCATTCGTTTTGACATATATGTTTTTTTAGTGGTACAAACCTCCGACGTGCCGCCGGAGTCCCACCAGTTAATAAACGCAACCTATTTATACTATATTGGCTTATGATTGTCAAGGCCTGTTATCCTGCCAGGTTTTGGAGCAATAATTGGCCCGATAAGCGCCGGTGAAATATGCCGGACAGGTGTTATCAAGGTCATTGCTTGGATAACAAATGATATTGCCATTTTGGTTATATAGAGTGGTGGCGCAACCGTCACAACCTGGCGAGAAGTAGTAGGTGGTATTTCCGGAATAAGCGCATTTTTCAATAAATGCCGGCGGGTTTGATTTTGGCGCGGAGAGCGCGAAGTCTTTGATTATTCCGAGCCAACCTGACGGATCACTTGTATTTTGATTATCAACCGCCGCGATTTTTTCAGCGTTTTTGCTAGTATTTTCTGCCGTGCTATTTTTATTTTCTATTACCACTTGTTTTTGTTCGGTTGGAGCGCAAACGCCGGTATGGGAAATAATTATACCCTGAACTTGCGCCAAGCAGGTGTTGGTATAAGTTATGCCATTCGCGCCGCAGATCGGCTCGTATTCATTGGTGCAGGCGGCGAAATTATTATTTTTTTCCGTCAAAGCGTAAGTTTTTGCTCCTTGCCCAGGCGCGCAGGTTTGTTTGAAAAATTTTTCCGCTTCGCATTCTGTAGTGTCA
Source organism: Candidatus Magasanikiibacteriota bacterium (assembly GCA_016214105.1). Taxonomy (GTDB): domain Bacteria; phylum Patescibacteriota; class Patescibacteriia; order Magasanikbacterales; family UBA922; genus 2-12-FULL-43-12. The sequence continues at coordinate 4,300 of JACRPD010000023.1, read as the reverse complement.
ACAAAACGGCAGTAGGCGACAGAGCTTGAGGTTGTTTCGTTGAAGCGGATGATTAATTCATTGCCGGTTTTTTTGCAATAAGCGTAAGCCGGATTTGCCGAGGTGTCAATTTGCGGTTTCTTTTTTACCACTTCGGCCGCGCTTGTCGCCGTGTTGTTTACAACTGTTTTTGAAGTTTTAGAAAGACAGCCGGCGCCGAGGAGGACGAGAGCGGCAGATAAGATTGTAATAATAAAAATTGGTCGATGCACATTCATACTTATAAACCTATACACCTACTCATTTATGCACTTTCTAATTTTAACTTAAATATTGTTTTAAAACTTTTGCCGAATTTTGCAGTTTCTTCTTTTCTTTTGCGTTCAACTGCAATGGCCAGATTTTTTCCACCCCGCCTCTTCCCAGCACCGCCGGCATGCCGAGACAGACATTGTTTACGCCTTGGCATTCTAACAGCATGCTGGAAATCGGCATTATTTTGTGTTGATTATATAAAATTGCTTCAATAATATCAGACAACACCAAAGCGATGCCGTAAAAAGTGGCGCCTTTGCGGTTGATAATTTCATACGCTTCTTTTTTGACTTTCTTTTCAATCTCTATTTTGTCTTTAGCGGTTATTTCTTTTATTTTATCAACCGGAACGCCGCCGACAGTTACCGTGCTCCAGGCGACGAACTCGCTGTCGCCATGCTCTCCCAAAACATAGCCATGCACGCTTTGCGGACTGACTTTTAATTTTTTCGCCAATGTCGCTTTAAACCGCGTCGTATCCAATGTCGTGCCGCTGCCGAAAACCTGCTGTCGCGGCAGACCGCTGAGTTTTTGCGCCACAAGAGCCAACACATCAACCGGGTTTGCAACCATAATAATAATCGCGGTGGATTTTAATTTTCCGATTTGTTTGAAAATGGATTTTTGGATTTCTGTGTTCTTTTTCACCAAGTCCAAACGAGTTTCTCCAGGTTTTTGCGGCGCGCCGGCGGTGATGACAATAATATCCACGTCGCGCGCGTCCTTGAAATCCGCGCCTTTGACGCATCCGGTTTCCACCAAACACAAACCATCGGCGATATCCATTACCTCGCCCTCTTCTTTGGTTTCGTTGACGTCAATTAATAATATTTCCGCGGCCAGATTTTTTAAGGTGGCCGTGTAAGCAGTGGTCGCGCCAACCGCTCCCGCGCCGATGATGGCGATTTTGGATTGTGAAATCATAGAACGATGAATTATGAATCAAGAATTATGAATTAAGGTTTTGATTGTTTATTCTTTAATTATATCATCTTTGGCTAATAAAACAACCCGCCTCGTGGCGGGTTTGTTGTGTTTTGTTAACTGTGTTTTGTGTTTTGAACAATCACCCTTCCACCTGCACTCCCATCTGTCTGGCGGTTCCCGCAAGAGACCGCACGGCCGAGTCAAGATTTTCCGTATTCATGTCTTTCATTTTCACCTCGGCGATTTTCCTGAGTTGGGCTTTGGTGATTTTGCCGACCTTGTCTTTCAACGGGTTCGCGGCGCCTTTTTGCAGGCCGATCGCTTTTTTAATCAATTCGCTGGCCGGGGCGACTTTGGTTATGAAGCTAAACGAGCGATCTTCATAAACATTAATAATCACCGGCACGGTTTCGCCTTTGCGGTCTTGGGTTTTGTCATTGAATTCTTTGCAAAAGCCCTGGATATTCACGCCATGCTGGCCAAGAGCCGGTCCGACCGGTGGCGCCGGATTAGCCGCTCCGCCGGTAATTTGCAATTTGATTTGGGTCATCAATTTCTTTGCCATATGGTTGGACTACAGACTACAGACTACGGAACTATTGAGAAGCCTCTTTTGGAGCAATAGCCCGTTTTTTATCTGCGTATCGCAGTTGTGTTTAAATAATTAATTAGTGAGTTAATTTTTTTGCTTAAAAAATTTGTTTTTGGGTATAGTTCATCAAACTGTTTTTGTGTTATGTATTTTTGGTCAAGGGCGATGTACAAGGCAGAAACCACTTCTTCCAAGGAAGTAAGGGCGATGCGTAAAAACCTGATAAATTCAATGTCTGATTTTCTGTCAGATCCCTCGGTTATATTTAACATTATAGAAATGGCCGCGCGTCTGATCTGACTGGTTAAGGCAAAGAGCTCTTCTTTTGGGAAACTTCTTGTTAGTGTATAAATTAGGTTTACAAATTCTCTTGCTAACTTCCAGACCTCGAGATTTTCAAATCGGTAATACATATTTTGGACTACGGACAACGGACTACAGACCACCGCCCCACGAGAGAGTGGAAACCGTAAGCAAGTCAGCGGTCGGCCGTAGTCGGTAGTCCGTAGTCCAACCTAAATCTTCTTCACCTGCAACGCGTCCAATTCAACCGGAGTTTCCCGGCCGAACATGTTCACGAGCACTTTGACTTTTCCGCGCTCTTCGTCAACTTTCTGGTCAATCGGGGTTGGCGTGGTGCCGGAGCCGATAAAGCCGGTAACATTCGGCGTGTTTCTGACTACATACCACGAATCATCGGTAACGATCATCTCCACCAAAACATAGCCAGGGAAGATTTTTTCTTCAATCACGTTGCGTTTGCCGTTTTTGATTTTAATCTTTTTTTCCTTTGGCACCAAAACGCCGAAAATTTTGTCGCGCATGTCAAAGGATTCAATTCTTTGTTCCAAATTGCGTTTGACGTTTTCTTCATAGCCGCTGTAGGTATGCAATACATACCAGCGCCGGCCTAATTGGAGATTTTGTTTAGCCATAAGTGAGTGGACTGTTGATGATTGACTGCAGACTACGGTCTACGGACTACAGATGTGATTGGCGCGCGCGAGGTCAGTATTTGTAGTCGGTGGTCTGTAGTCAACATCTATAATCTACTTAATAATTTTTTCTAGCCCGAGATTGAAAGCGTAATCCAAGATGCCAAAAAATATCGCGATGCCGAGACTCAAGCCGATCACGATTAAAGTATAGGTCGTAGTTTGCTTTTTTGTCGGCCAGACGACTTTCTTCATTTCCGCGACTGATTCTTTGAAATAGTTTTTGAGTTTGGTGAGAATGTTCATATGGTTGGTCTACGGTCTACGGACTACGGATGTGATTGTCGCGCAATGTCGGTATCTGTAGTCGGTGGTCTGTAGTCTGTAGTCAATTTAGCTATTTTAAAACGGCCTTTGGCCGCTTGGTTGTTAATATAGTATAACAACAGCGAGGTTTTGTCAATAGGGGCTGGCTGTGCATAATTTTTTAGCTTATTTTAGCCAAGCTATTGACAAAAGTGGTAAAATGTGCTATACTATCTTTATTAAATAAAATTTTAATATTAGTTTTTTCATATGACAAACAGAGATCAAGGTGACGAAGTAAAAAAGGACTGGCAGGAGGCACAATTTTCTTCGGATTTTAGCAAAGTGCCGGCGGAAGCTGGAAAAGATGCTGGTATTTTAAAACCAATAGACATTCGTCATTTGGGAGAACAACGGGGATTGCGTACAGAAACCAGAGCTGCTGGAAAGCTGGAAGCGCAGGTGAGTTTTTTTGATACTGACGCGCAACATATAGAGATTGGTGGTGTAGCAAAAGAAAATGGAAAAACATCTGGCAGTTGGGAATATTCTTATTTACAAAGACCGGATGGAAAATTAGAAACTGCAGGATGCACCATATCAGTCGGAGGCAAGGTGGAGAAATTTGAAAGGCATTTTAATCAACAGGGTCAGGTGACTAGTGAGACGGATAAAGTAGGTGGTAAGATGAGAGAGGAAGTTGTATTTGATCGGGACCAACAAGGAAGGGTGAATAAAGCACGCGGGTTTGTTTATGACGAAAATGGTATAAAAAGAGAAGAGAGCGTATTCGAAGTTGGTGATGGGGGCTATGATGGAAAAGCCACCATAATTTATTTTGATGAATCTGGTAACGAGGCCAGAAGAAATGAGCATAAACTGAAAGGAAGGATAGTGCCTAACGCGGACGTTACATATAGTACGCAGTTCCAGCCACTTAATTTGGAAGTCGATGATGGAATTTATGATTCTTCTTTGGAAATAGCTCAAAACCACCACAAAAAATTTGAAAGAGTATAAAATCAAAACAAAAACCGTCCCTACGCAAAACAGAGACGGTTTTTTTTATTAGTGGTCGCGGTATTGGTGGGCTTTATATATCAAGATTCTTTACACTCTTCGCGTGTGTCTGAATAAACTTTTTTCTGGGCGCGACTTCGGACCCCATCAACACGTCAAAAATTTCACTGGCGGCTTCGGCATCTTCAATCACCACTTTTTTCATCAAACGATTTTCCGGATTCAT
>JACRPD010000021.1 GCA_016214105.1 Candidatus Magasanikiibacteriota bacterium | reverse complement strand
TATGACCGAAGAACTTCATAATGAGCATAAAGAACATCACGAAGAAACAAAAAGCGCGCCGAACGAGATTGAGCAGTTGAAGGCGGAGATTTTGGGTACGTTGGAAAATAAAGCGGAAAAACCAAAATTGCCGTGGGGCAGTTTGTCAGTGACGATTGTTCTGGCGATTTTAACTTTGTTATCGGTTATTCAGACCATACAATCAGCGATGCTGTTAAGCAAAATTAAGAGCGGAAATGTGAATTTGAGCGGCAGCGCTCCGGCGGCCAGCGCGCAGGATGCGCCGGATATGGTCGGCGGATGTTAATGGGCGGGATGCAGGAAACAGATGACATAATGCATGCGAGAATTATCGTCCCCTCTCCTTGTAGGAGAGGGGGAAGGGGTGAGGTCTCTCGCAATAATTCAACAATTAGCAAATTTATGGAAGAAAAAAACACAATTCATCTTGATTCTAAACTATTTTACATCTTTGGCGGCGCGCTGATTATCGCCTTAGTGGTTGGTTTGGTATTATCTTTTAAGACCAACGCTTTTGTCGGCAAGAAAGCGGCCGAAGCGGCGGAGGCGGCGCGGCCGGCGGAGTTTAAAGCCACCCTGGTGGACGCGCTTGATTGCGCCGACTGCTTTAAATTAGATGGTTTTTTGGCGGCGGTGGAGAAAGAGAATGTCAAATTTGTTGAAAAGAAGACGATTGATTGGAAAAGCGACGAGGGAAAGGCGCTGGTGGAGAAATATAAAATCACCAAGATTCCGACGGTGATTTTTAGCGGGGAAATAGATAAAAACGTTAAATTAAAAAACGCGTGGTCCGGAATCGGTGAGATAATTGACGGTAATTTTGTTTTACGCCAGAATATGGCGCCATATATTGAAGTGGCGACCGGGAAGACAAGAGGCAAGGTGGAGATATTTTTTCTGAAAGACGATTCTTGCGCGGAATGTTATGATGTTATGGGACATAAGCAGATATTGGGCAGCGGGTTTGGCCTGCCGACACAAGACACCAAAGTGTTGTCAGTCGGAAGCGGCGAGGGCTTGATGATGAAAAATAAATATAATATTACCATGATGCCGACATTTGTGCTAAAAGGCGAAGTGGAGGCTTACAAAAGCTTGATAAATATCTGGTCTAAGGTCGGCACAGTGGAAAAAGACGGCGCTTACATATTCCGCGAAGGCGTGAAGCAGATGGGCGCGTATAAAAACATGATGACCGGAATGGTAGTGAAAACAGAGGCAGCCGCGTCTAGCCAACAATGATTTTTTGTCGCTGGGTCTGATATGAATAATAAAAACACAATTTTAATTTTTTTAGGCGCTGTCATATTGGTGATAGCGGGCGCTGCTTTTTATAACTACCAAACGGCTGCGCCGGGGGCGGCGTTGCCGGCTGCGCAAAATAATCAGCTATCAGCCGCCGCGTCTTCGTTGGTGGTTGAACCACAAGATTATAATTTGGGCACGGTTATTTACGGCGAAATCGGCAAGTATATTTTGCAAGTGAAGAACACCGGCGGCAAGCCAGTAAAAATTTTGAGACTTTCCACTTCTTGTGGTTGTACCAAAGCGGTTATGGATGAAAAAGACAAAGAAATTGCTCCAGGACAGACGGTGAAAATAGAAGTTACATTTGATCCGGCTGTCCACAAAGACGATACTGATGTGGGGGAAATCAAGCGCGTGATTTATATCGGCACTGATGAGCCGGGCAATCCGGAAATTGAGGCAAAATTCAACGCGATAGTGATTAAAAAATAATTCTATTTTTATGATAACAAACAACGCCGATCCGAGAATAAAAATTTTCTTTGCCGTTGCCGTCACCGTATTGGTTTTGGGCTTCGTGGGGATAATTTGGGCGATAAAAAGCGAGAGCGTTGATACCAGCGACAAAGGCATGCCGAAGTTAACGCTGGAAACAACTAATTTTGATTTTGGCGACGTATCTATGTCAAATGGTTTGGCGAAAAAGACGGTGAAAATAAAAAATGACGGTGACGGCGTTTTAAAAATAAACCGAATGCAGACTTCCTGCATGTGTACCAAAGTGGTTTTGAATATCGGCGGTGAACGTAGTCCGGAATTCGGCATGCCCGGGCATGGGGGCGGCGCATCGGGCTGGTCGCAAGTTATCAAACCAGGCGAGAGCGGAGAATTGGAAATAATTTTTGATCCTCTGGCCCACGGACCGGATGCCGTGGGAGCGATCACCAGGACGGTTGATATTTTTAGCAATGACGGCGGTCAGGATGGTTCGGAGGCGGTTATCACCTTCAAAGGCAATGTGACAAAGTAGATATGTTTGGAATTATTTGGTTGGTTATAAGAAGAAAAAAATATTTAGCCTTGACCGCAGCAACGACGTTAGTGGTATTTATTCTGTCTTACTTTCTAACCATCTGGGCGATTACCGGCAAAAGTATTGCTGCTTATATTGACATGAGTAGTTGGGCGTTCACGCTGTTCTCTTTGTTTTTGAGCTTAGTGATCGCGGTATTGTTTGGGGTTTATTTATCTTTGTTTTTAGTGAGGCGTCGGTTGAGGAAAGAGAGAGAAATAAAAAATAAATTATGCAGCGCCAGCGGGACGGCCATCGGACTTTTTGCCGCCGGTTGTCCGACTTGCGGCGCGCCGCTTTTCGCGTTGTTCGGCGCTCCTCTAGCCTTGTTTTCTCTACCGTTTCGCGGCCTGGAGTTAAAGGTTTTAAGTATCGCGCTGTTGGCTTTGTCAATTTATCTGCTTGTGGAAAATATTCAAAAACAATTATTTTGTAAAGTTCAGACAAAAATACTATGAACAAAATATTAATTATTTTGGCGGTAATTTTATTAGTGTTTATCGCGGGTACGTTTATCTACGCGCGGTATATCAACCCGTCAGACACGCCAAAACCACCGGCCGATCAACTGACCGTAGAGAAAGAGGGGATTCAAGTCGCGGTTGAGAGCATAGAGCGGGCTGGCGGTCAGACTGTCATAAAGTTGGTAATGGACAACCATGTCTACAGTTTGGGGGAATTTGCGGTTAAAAATTTTTCCAGTTTAAATGGCGTTCGGCCGAGCGACTATAAAATAGAGGGTGATCAGGTCGGCGGGCATCATTTGGAAGCGGATTTGATTTTTTCCGGTGAATTGTCCGGCAAGCTGGTGGTCGGGTTGAAAGATGATTTACAGTTTGAATTTGATATTGAATAACATGAACAAAAAACCTTTAATCTGGGGAATCGCGGGGGCAGCGGGGATCGCTTTGGTTTTTTATTCGGTTCAGGCGTTAGGCATGCAAAGTTTGTCCGGACCGTATTATTTTTTTCAAAAGAACTGGTATTTTATTTCGCCGCTGGTAATTTTATTCGCGGTTCAGGTCGGTTTGTGGCAAAGGATGAGAGAAGCGGCGAAAATCGGAGGCAAATCCGTGGCCGCGTCAGGCGGGGTTTCCACCAGCGCGATGATTGTCTGCTGTTTGCATAATTTTACCGGCCTTTTGCCGATCATCGGGGTGAGCGGTCTGGTGATTTTCTTTGCCGCTTATCAAAATTATATTTTTTTAATCAGCATTTTGTTTTCTTTTGCCGGGTTGGTTTATATGATTTATAAATATGAGAAAATTAAAAAACATTGCGGTTAGTTTGGCAGTCGCGTTGTCTGTTTTGGTTCCGCTTCACGGCGCGTGGGCGCACGGCGATGTGGCTGGCGCCAAGGCGACGATTTATTATAACGAGGCCTGCGGAGCTTGCGCTGTTCATGTGAATACCGACCTGCCTGCGCTCCTTAATGAACACGGCGTGAGCGAAATTATTAAAAAAGATTATATCAGCCAGCAAGGAGTGAGGTTGGAAATGAACCAGCTTTTAACCCAATATAAAATTCCAATTGATTTACAAAGTCACATCATGGCTTTTGTCGGTGATAAATTTGTGTTAGGCGGACATGTGCCGAATCAAATAGTTGAAGATTTGTTCAGTGAGGAAATCAGCCTTAAATTTAAATTAGTAGTGGTGTCGCAGGATGAAATGCATACTGACGCGAAGGAATATAAAATTTTCGCCATTCCCGCTTATGCCAATAATTTTGTCGGCGAAATTAAAACTTATCCGATCAACACGCCGGTCAGCGAGTATTTTAAATATTTAGATGGTAATAAGAGTCAGTTTAGTTTGGATGATAAAGTCGGCAGACAAGCTGGAAAATACAGGTCGCTTTTGCCGGTGGTATTGGTTTCCGGGTTTTTGGATGGCATTAATCCCTGCGCGTTCGCGGTCCTGCTGTTATTTATCGCCTTTCTTTTTTCTCTCAAAAGAACTAGAGCTAACATCTGGAAAATGGGCGTGGTGTATATTGTGGCGATTTTTTTGGCGTATATTTTGATCGGATTTGGTTTGATGAGAGCTCTGGTATTTACCAATTCGCCGCACTTAATGGCCAAGTTAGGAGCATGGCTAGTCTTAGTTTTGGGTGCGGTGAATATTATCGGCTTGGTTTTACCAAAATTTCCGATCAAATTTCGCATTCCCATGTTCAGTAAGGAAACTCTTCGCCATTGGATTACCAAAGCGACCATGCCGGCCGCGTTTGTGGCCGGGTTTCTGGTGGGGCTTTGCACTTTTCCTTGTTCGGGCGGAATTTATGTGGCGATAATCGGCTTGCTCGCGGCTAAAACCACTTATTTTTCCGGCGTCGGCTATTTGTTCTTGTATAATTTAATGTTTGTCATGCCGTTGGTGATTATTCTGCTTTTGTCTGCGAATAAATACGCGGTGGAGAAAATAACGGCGTGGGAGCAGAGTGAAAGCCGGAATATGAAGATTTTATCAGCGGCGGTTATGCTTGTTTTGGGAATTATGATTTTAGTTTGGTTCACTTAATTTTTTTATGTCTAAACCCAGCCTGGAAGAATTTTTAGCCAAAGTGGAAAAATTAAAAGCGAGCGGCACAGTGGATCTGTCGTTGGAAGAAGATTTGAGCATCGCGGTGATGAATCTAATCAGTTTGGAAGAGCATTTTTTCTTTACCGCGGAAAAGACCGGCAAAAAAGAGTATTTTGATTTGTTGAATCAGGTCCGGACAATGAGAAAAGAACTTTTGGGCAAAATGATTGACCAGCACGAGGGTGAAACCTGGTGTGTTGCCAAACATCTGCTCGCGGCCAGTATGCGGATGATAGAAGTCGGGACCAAGCTTTTGAGCAGTAATAAAAAGAGCGAAGCGGAAGCGATGTTTAAAAAAGCCTACGAAGTTTATCTGTTATTTTGGGGACTGCGGCTTAAACTCATAGACTTGCCGGATTTGAAAAAGGATGGTGAAGCAGCACCGATGAGCCAAGAAGAGGTGATGAGCAGGCTTCTAGATTGTTGTAAAGAATAGCGACGGCGACATTGTTGACATTGTTTTATTATTAAACTGTTTTATAAATATGAATGTCTCTTTACGTAAAATTATAATTATTTGTGCGGCGGTGTTAGCCGCGATAATTTTGTTGCCAAAATTTTTTCCATCTTTATCCGGCAATAATTTTATTTGGCTGATTTTTTTGCTCTGTCCGCTGATGCACATTTTTATGATGAAGGGTGGGCATGGGGAAGGGCATAATCACGGCGGGGATGAAAATGGTCATGGCGCGCACTCTTGTTGCGGCGGGCATAAAAACGAACAGCCGGCTGATGAGAAAGTTGATAAAAAATAATTATGAATTTTATTTACCGTCCATTTTTGTTGGCGTTGATGTCTCTGGCGGTTTTGGCGGTTCCTAAATTTGTTTCTGCCGAAGAAAACTCCGCTCCAGCGGAAAAGCCTTTTTTAGCCAAAGTAATTACAGTAGTGAGTGAGCAAAAAAAAACCGATGAAAACGGCAAGGAATACACGGTACAGATTTTGAAATTGGTCGGTCTCGAAAGAGAATGGAAAACCAAAGAGATAGATTATGATGGCACGAATTTGACAGCGGATATTATCGGCTTGCCGGCCTTTAAAGTTGGGGATAAAGTAGTGGTAAATAGAAACGTGGATATAGAGGGTAGAGAAACTTTTTATATAACTGATTATGCGCGTACCGGCAGGTTGTATTTTTTGCTGGCGCTTTTTTTCGGTTTAATTTTGCTGGTTGGCAAAAAACAAGGCGGTAGAGCGATTATTGGCTTGGGATTCACTTTCTTGGTTTTAATGAAGTTTATTATACCAAGAATTCTTGCCGGATCGGATCCGATTGTTATTAGTATCATTGGCTCTTTTGTCATCCTAGTTGTATCATTGTATTTGGTGCATGGATTCAATGCCAAAACTAGCGTGGCCTTGGCCGGCACGTTTTTGAGCTTGGTATTTACCGGTATTTTATCGCTGTTGTTCGTTAAATTCACCCGTTTGACCGGCTTTGGCGATGAGAGCGCGGCATTTTTGATCAGTTTAGGACAAAATGTTTTTAACATAAAAGGCATACTGTTGGCGGGCATGATAATCGGCGCTTTGGGCGTTCTTGATGATATTACTGTTAGTCAAGCCTCAATCGTGGAACAGATTTATAGAGCGAATCCGAATTTGGGCCATTGGGAGATTTACCAGCGCGCCATGAAAGTGGGTGTGGATCACGTCAGTTCAATTGTCAACACTCTGGTCCTGGCCTATGCCGGCGTTTCGCTTCCTCTTTTGCTTTTGTTTTCTATTGATACGTCACCGGCTTTGCCAGCCGTGCAGGTTATAAATAACGAAGCCATCGCCACCGAGATTGTCCGGACGGTGGTGGGAAGCATGGGGCTCGTGGTGGCCGTGCCTTTGACTTCGCTTATTGCCGCGTATTTTTTAAAAAATAGAATTTCGCAGTCAAGCGGCGAAACAGCCGGGCATATTCATTAATTTTTTATTTTTAATTTGAACAATATGATGGGTTATTTTTGGGGAAGCGGTTCAGGATACGGGACGATGTTTTTCGGCGGGCTGTTTATGATTCTATTTTGGGTGTTGGCGGCGGCAGGGATTATTTTTTTGGTCAAGTCTTTGTCAGGCAACGGCCAAAATGATCAACACAGCGCCCTAGATGTTTTAAAAAGCCGGTATGCCAAAGGTGAGATTGATAAAAAAGAATTTGAGCAAAAGAAAAAGGATTTAGTTTAAAATTATGGATTTATTAGTCAGCACATCAATGGTAGCGGCGTTTATCGCCGGCATGGCGGCGCTGTTCGCCCCTTGTTGCATAACCGTACTGCTACCGTCTTATCTGGCCTCGGTTTTTCGCGAGAAAAGAAAGGTTTTTTTAATGACTTTCATTTTCTTTTTAGGAATTCTTTTGGTTTTTCTCCCGCTTGGCCTTGGCTCGGCGCTGTTTGGGCAATTTCTAAGCAAATATCATAACGCGATTTTTATCGTCGGCGGAGCGTTCTTGTTATTGTCCGGGCTGATTTTGTTGCTCGGCAGGCATTATTCTTTGCCATGGCATGTTAATCCGACTTTAAAAAATCACCACGCGGCTTCCGTGTTTGTTTTGGGCATTTTTTCCGGCATCGCGACCACTTGCTGCGCTCCGGTTTTGGCAGGAGTACTGGCTCTGGCTATTTTACCGGGTTCGATCTTTTTGGGTATGGCTTACACTTTGAGTTACGTCCTTGGCATGGTGGCGCCGCTTTTTTTAATTTCCGCGTTTTTGGATAAGACAAGCATTACGCGCAAATTGATGGCGACAAGAAAGCCAATTGAGTATTCTTTGTTTGGCCACGCGGTTTCGGTGACCATTACCGAGGCGGTTGCCGGAACAATGTTTGTGCTGATGGGTTTGCTGACGGTAATTCTCGCTTTTACCAATAAATTGCAAATGAGTTCGTCTTACCAGGTTGATATCAATATTTTTTCAGCCAAGTTATTCAATTCAATTAGAACAGCGGTAGAGCCAATTCCGGAATTTGTTTGGGGTCTATTTTTTACGGCGGTCTTTATCGGGTTAATTATTAAAGTGTTTTATTTATTTAAAAAGGAGAAACAATAATATGAAGAAAGAAAACAACAACAACATCATTTGGACGATCGGCATCACAGCTTTAATCATGCTGGCGATCTTTGGTCTGGTGAAAGGAGTTTACCAAAAGACCACGGAAAAACAAGAGAGTAAAGCGACGGCAACGGCCAGCGATGATATGGCCGGCCACCACGGGGGCAGTTCTCAATCAACGCCGCCGGCGAGCGCGTTGGGTGATTTGATGGGCAAGCCCATGCCGGATTTTTCTTTGACTGATATCAACGGCAAGGAGTATACAATGAAAGATTTATCAGGTAAGAAAGTGGTGATGTTTTTCAATGAGGGGCTGATGTGCTATCCGGCCTGTTGGAATCAAATCGCGGCGTTGGCAAAAGATGAGCGTTTAAAAAATGACGACACAGTGGTTTTGTCCGTGGTAGTGGATCCGGCCAAAGATTGGCAAAGAGCGATTGATAAGATGCCGGAATTGGGGCTGGCGCTGGTTGGGTTTGATAAAAATGCCGCTTTAGCTGGAAAATTAGGTTTATTAACCATGCCATCGTCTATGCACTATGGTTCTTTGCCCGGGCACACTTATCTTATTATTGATAAACAGGGGATAATTAAGCATGTTTTTGATGATCCGAACATGGCTTTGCACAACGAACAACTGGTCGCGGAACTGGTTAAATTATAATCAACTTATCCACACCCCATCTCGACACCCATACCCCCTTGGGGTATACTAAAGAAGTATGAAAGACATCGTCAAGAAAAATATTTTGCGCCGATTGAAAATCGTGGAAGGCCAAGTGCGCGGTTTGCAAAAGTTGGTTGCCGAAGATACTTATTGTGTAGATATTATCTCCCAGTCAGCCGCAGTTAAAAATGCCATTTCCGGTGTTGAAGATTTGGTGTTGGAAAATCATTTGTCAACTCACGTGGTTGAGCAGATGAAGGCCGGTAAAGAAAATATGGCCATTAAGGAGATTTTGGAGATTTACCGGCTATCCAAAAAACGCTAGCCGGTTTTTGTTTGGTTATCTGGTTCAATGTATCTAAGCGTTTAACTTGGCGGAGAAAATAATTAATCTATGAAAGAACAACAAATTTTCATTGCCGGCATGCATTGCGCCAATTGCGCGACAAATATTGAGAATTTTTCTAAAACATTACCAGGCGTAAAATCAGTGGTGGTTAATTATGCGACGCAAAATGGCGTTATTTCATTTGATGAAAATTTTGCCAGCATTGAAGTTATTTCCAAGAGCATTACTAACGCCTTGGGGTATAAAATTACTCTTGCGGCAGAAAGGGATTTGGAAGAAGAAAGTATTTCTTATCAAAAAGAAATCAAGCAACAACGAAATTACACAATTTTTTCTTGGCTTATAGCTATCCCGATTATGTTCGGGACTTTTAGGGAATTTTGGATATTAAGTTTATTAGTGCCGGCTTTTTTGGCCAACAGCTATGTTTTGTGGTTATTGACCACGCCGTTAATGTTCGGACCAGGGCGACAATTTTTCGTTGGCACCTACCGCGGGCTGAAGCACGGCTTTACTGACATGAATCTTTTGGTTGCCACCGGCACTGGCGCCGCCTATCTTTTAGGCGTTATCAATACGCTTTTTCCCAATCTCGGTTTTGGCGGCAGTGAAGTGGCCTTTTTTGAAACCGCGGCGCTACTGATCGCCTTTCTTGTTCTGGGGCGGTATCTAGAGGTCTTGACCAGAGGCAAAGCGTCCGAAGCAATTAAAAAATTAATGGGATTAAAAGTAAAAACCGCCAGAGTTATCCGTGACGGCGTTGAACAAGAAATTTCTATAGATGATATTAAAGTCGGTGATTTGGTTGTTGTAAAGCCCGGAGAGAAATTTCCGGTTGATGGCGCCATTCGCAAAGGTTATTCAGCGGTTGACGAGTCAATGATTACCGGGGAAAGCATTCCGGTTGAAAAGAAAGAAAAAGATACGGTTATCGGCGCGACAATCAATTTAACCGGTCTTATTCAATTTGAGGCGACAAAAATTGGCAAGGACACCATGCTCTCGCAAATTATTAAGTTTATTGAAGATGCCCAACTGGCTAAACCGAAAATTCAAAAATTAGCCGATAAGGTCTCCGGCAATTTTATTTTGATTGTTCATGTTTTGGCTTTATTTGTTTTTCTCTTCTGGTTTTTTGCCGGTTATGACTTATTTTTTGTATCCGGCGTCAAATTTTTGCTTTCAAGCATTACTCTATCAGCCGTACCGGTTTCTGTCTTTGCCGTATTATTGAGCATTACTGTTCTGATTATTTCTTGTCCTTGCGCTGTTGGATTGGCCACGCCAAGCGCCATCGCCGCGGGCACGGCCAAGGGCGCTCAATACGGCATTTTAATAAAAGGCGGCGACGCTTTGGAGCGCGCGTCAAAGGTTAATATGGTGGTTTTGGATAAAACCGGCACTTTAACCAAGGGCAAACCGGCGGTAACGGAAATAATAAATGTCGGGTCGCTGGATGTTAATCAGATATTGCAAATCGCCGCTTCGGCTGAAAAGGGCTCCGAGCATCCTTTGGGCGAGGCAATAGTAAAAATGGCTTTAGAAAAGAATTTGGTTTTCAGTTCGATTGATCATTTTCAAGCAATTCCCGGTCACGGAATTGAAGCGGTGATTGACGGCAAGAAAATTTATTTAGGCAACAGACAGTTGATGAAAGTTCAGAACACTGTTTTGAACGATTCGGTTGAGGTAAAAATGCAAAAATTGGAAGAAGGCGGCAAGACAGTAATGATTTTGGCCGTGGATGGAATTATTGAAGGACTGATTGCGGTAGCCGACACATTGAAAGAAAATTCAGCCGCGGCAGTTTTAGCTTTACAAAAAAGAGGATTTGAGGTGTCGATGATTACAGGCGATAATTGGCGCACCGCTCAAGCCATTGCCGAGCATATCGGCATTAAAAATGTATTAGCCGGAGTATTACCGGAAAATAAAGCGTTGGCGGTGAAAAAATTGCAACAGCAGGGCAAGGTAGTGGCCATGGTTGGCGATGGTATCAATGACGCGCCGGCGCTAACGCAAGCGGATGTCGGTATAGACATTGGCAGTGGTTCGGATATTTCCAAAGAAGCCGGGCAGATAGTGTTGGTCAAAGAGGATTTAAGGGAAATCATTAACGCGTTTGATCTGAGCAAAAAAACAATGAGAAAAATAAAAGAAAATCTTTTCTGGGCGTTT
>JACRPD010000020.1 GCA_016214105.1 Candidatus Magasanikiibacteriota bacterium | reverse complement strand
GTTTTTCGCGCTGGCAAAAACCACGCGAGACAGCGCGTCCTTAAACTTGTCCGTGTTTATCGCGTACGCGTGTTGTTCTTCAATTTCCGGCACCACCGGATATTCGTCCGCTGGCGCGCCTTTTATTTTTGTGGAAGAGTTTCCGCATTTTATAGACAGTTCGTTCTCTTGCAGAGAAATTTCCACCTGTTCGTCCGGTAAAAGATGCACAAAGTCGGTAAGTGTTTTCGCAGGCACAGTGAAAGACCCCGCCTCATCCACTTTGGCGCGCAGGTTTGCTTTTGTCGCCATTTCAAGGTTTGTGGCCAATAGTTTGACGCCGGAGGCCTCGGCCTGAATCAAAATATTAGTAAGTATCGGCAGGCTGGCGTGTCGTCCCGCCACCCCGCTAACCAAATCCAACGAGTAAGACAGGTTTTCTTTTGTGCACACAAATTTCATATTTTTTAAATTAATACTAATCGCGTGTTATTTATATATATAGAATTGATAGTAATAGTAAGGGTTGTGAGTTCGGTGGAAAAGCCTTTTTTACAGCTGTGTTTTGATAAATTTGGTGTTGGTGTTTTTGTTGTGTGTTTGTTTATTAACTGTTATTGTTTTTATAAGAAGTTTTTTGTTGGTTGAAAAACTGTGAACAAGACCTCTGTTTGTCCGCCGCTCATAAACAAGAAATAAACAGGTTTTCCACAGCTTATACGGCATTAAGATAGAGTTTTTGTTTAATCGCGTCTATGTCTTGTTTTAGTTTTAAATCATTTTCAAGCTCGGTTCCAACCTTGGTGTGCGCATGCATCGCGGTAGTGTGGTCTCTGCCGCCCAATTCATCGCCAATTGCTGGATAAGACATCTTTAGCTCGTTGCGCAGCAAAAACATGACAACCTGTCGCGGTCCGGCCAAACGTTTTTCTCTGCTTTTGCCAACAATATCATCAAGCCCAACACCGTAAAACTCAGAAACAACACCAACAATATCTTTTGGTGTGGCCGAACGCTTCAGGTTTTGCGCCTCCAGTGTGGATAAGACCGATCGGACCGACTCTTCGTTTGGCGCCATGTTTTTTAATTGGTGGACCGCGATTATTTTATTAAGAACACCCTCAAGCTCGCGAATGTTGCTTTGAATTGAAACCGCAACCATTTGAACAAGCTTTTGGTCTAAAAAAAAGGCCTTTTCTTGGCATTTTGTTTGTAAAATCGCCACCCGTGTTTCCATGTCTGGCGCTGCCACATCAACAATCATTCCCCACTCAAAACGGCTGCGCAAACGGTCTTCTAACGACGGAATCGCTTTTGGTGGACGATCAGAAGTCATTACCACCTGCTTGTGTTGTTGGTGCAGTTCGTTAAAAGTGTGGAAAAACTCCTCTTGCGTCTGTTCTTTGCCACCGATGAACTGAATATCATCAATTAACAACAGATCAACATTACGGTATCTATCTTTAAATTCTTTAGCTCGGCCTTCTTTGACCGAAGACACAAAATCGTTGGTAAAACGCTCGGAACTCACATAAAGAATCTTGGTTTGCGGGTTTTTTTCCAAAAGACCATGTCCAATCGCTTGCAAAAGGTGGGTTTTACCTAAACCCACCCCGCCGTATATAAAGAGAGGGTTGTAAGCTTCCCCGGGCCGGTTTACAACAGCTTGGGCCGCGGCGTGCGCCAATTCGTTTCCTTTACCAACAACAAAAGCGTCAAAGACATAGTTTTGGTTAAGACCAAACCGAACACCGTTTTGGCCGCTTGTTTTAGGTGTCGGAAGGTTTTGTGGCGCGACCAAGGGGTTTGCAGGAGCCGGCGTTGTTGTGGTTGTGGCAACAACGCACTCATGTTCCGTGATGTTTTTTATGTTTTCCACTCTGTATTCAACCCTTTTTAAAGGCTTTCCAGTCACTTTTTCCAGCATTTTTACCACTTCAGAGTGGTGTTTTTTCTCTAACCATGTGGTGGAACCAGGTGGTAAAATTGGCTTTAGTTAGCTTTAATTCAAACTCCGCTAACACAACTTGCCATATTTCGTGATTAGTCATAGAGGAATGTCAGAAAGGCTAAAAAAGCTAAAAAGGCCTAGGGTGTTTGGTGTGACGGAAAAGCCTTTTGAGCCCTTCAAGCATTTTTGGCATTTCAAGCTTTTGTTTTATTCTACCACACTTTTTATAAAGCAAAAATGGCTTAAACCAGCCAAAAAGTGGGTAAATTGTGGATAAACTGTGGATAGTGGGGATAAAGAACGAAAACCCACCTAATAAAAAGTTAAATTTGACAATAAAACGCAGTAATGATATAGTTATTTCACACTAAATTTAATTTTATGTCAAAACGAACATATCAACCAAACAAGCGCAAGAGAGCGAAAAAACACGGTTTCCGCGCTAGAATGAAGACCCAAGACGGCCGCGGGGTATTAAAAAGACGCAGAGTCAAGGGCAGAAAGAAATTAACCGTGAGCGATGAGCGCAAAGGCAAGAGAACTAGAAGGACACATTAAAAACACACAAACTTTTTAACAAAGGCGGCAAAGTGTCGCCTTTTGTGTTTTTGTGTTAAAATATTAATATGCTTCCGCAAGAAAACCGCCTAAAACACATGAAAGATTTTGATATTCTCTTTAAAGATGGCAGATTTTTTGCCGGTAAATTCGTTACCGCGAAGATTTGGAAAACAGAACCGGGCAAATACCCTCGGCGGAAATATACGACAGACGATTTAAGAATTGCTTTTGTTGTTAGCGTCAAAGTCAGCAAGAGCGCGGTTAAACGCAACCGGACTAAACGGCAAATGCGCGAAGTTGCTAGATTATTATTAAAAGACGGAAAATTAAAAACCGGTTTTCACATTTCTATAATGGCTAAACCTGGAGCGGTTGGCGCGGAGTACATGGAGATTGAGAAAGATATTAAGTTGGTGTTGGAGAGAGCGGGGGTGGCGAGGGCAGATTGAGAGGGATTAAAACAAGCGGAGACAGTCTTGGATAAAAGATAAGTGTGTAATGCGTCCCCTCTCCTCGTAGGAGAGGGACAGGGTGAGGTCTCAACGAGTGAGTGTAGAATCATAAATGATATTTTAAAGATGGTTAATGGTTTCTTCATTCGCTGATGAGACCTCATCCCCCACCCTTCTCCTACGAGGAGAAGGGATTTTTAAAACAGGATTTATTATGTCTTTGTTTCGTTTTTTAAAATACCCAACTCTTTGGATTATTCGTCTCTACCAACAAACCCTCTCTCCGGATCATGGCTGGTTTAAGTTTCGCCATCCGCGCGGCTACTGCCGCTATTATCCGAGTTGTTCCGAATACGCCTATCAGGTGATAAAAAAAAGAGGAATCATTGTTGGGATTCCAAAAGCGATTTGGCGGGTGTTGAAGTGTAATCCATGGAACGATGGCGGAGTTGACTTGCCTTAATTTTCAATTTGAACAAGTTTTATTTTGCTTTTTTGTCCGCTTACTATACGGATTTTTGACTTAGCAATACCCCACTCTTCACTCAAAAATCTCACCAACCCCTCATTCGCCTTGCCGTCCACCGGCGGGGCTTTTAGTTTTATTTTCAACGTTCCATCCGCCAGCTTGCCAGCAACCTCATTTTTGTCCGCGCGGGGAATAACTTTGATTTTTATTAGCATAATAGTGTCTTTTTAATTGCCCACAGCCCCCTTTGACATCAGTGCCGATTGAAAAAAACCTATCGGTTTTTATTCCAGCAGAACTAAGTGTTTTTTCAAAGATAGCGAACCTGTTCGGGCCGGATGATTTCATGTTATTAAAATTATTTAGATTGCTAAGTTTTACTTTGAAAGGGTATGGTTTTAATAGGCGCGCCAATTGCGCGGCCTGTTTTTGTGAATCGTTGACATTTTTGATTAAAATATAATTGACGGTTGCCGGCACACCCCTGATTGATGAAAAATATTTTAAGGCATTCAGCGCCGGTTGTATTTTTTGTGATTTTGGCAGTATTTTTTTACGCAAAGTGTTGTTTGGGGCGTGAAGCGACAAGTGTAATTTAAGAAGAGTGTTGATTTTTTCACGCGCTAATTTTTTGATTAAGCCGGGACTGATTCCCAGAGTTGAAATAGTAGTTCTTGAATTAGGAAATTTTTTACTAAGAATTTTTATACTGTCCACGACATTTTTATAATTTAGAAACGGCTCACCCATTCCCATGTAGGAAAATAAAATTTTTTTAGAACTCAAGCCGCCATCTATCTTTAGGCGTAAAATAACGTTTTTTACTTGCTGTACAGTTTCTTCAGAAGTTAAATTGCGGACAAACAACCCCCCCTTTTTTGAATCTACTGGCGCGGTCGTCGCGCAAAAAACACAACCCATCAGACAGCCGATTTGCGAAGAGATACAAATTATGTGTTCATCAAGATTATAATAACCGGCTTCAATAATATGACCATCTTTGGTTTTTTGAAGATATTTTGTTGTCTTACCATCATTGGATTTGAGAGATTTTACAATTTTCATTGTTTGAGACATAAGTATTTTTCCTCCCCTTGGCAAAGGGGAG
>JACRPD010000019.1 GCA_016214105.1 Candidatus Magasanikiibacteriota bacterium | reverse complement strand
TAGGTGGCGGTATTGGCGCTACTTCAACCTTTGCCGGCGGGGCATTTTTTGGCGGTTCAACTTCTAATAATGTATTTGTGGGTTCAGTACCGGGCACTTATCCGGGGCTTTGGTTTAATACCGTGGTTCCTGGTGTGACTAATTATGCTATACTCTATGACGGAGCCACCACTATCTTTAATACTCCCGCGGCGCAGAAGTTAGCTTGGCGTATTGGGAATGTCGATACGATGAAGATTGATTCTACTGGACAAACGGCAATGATTGTAGCTGCTGGTTATAATCTTGGAAAATTCTATGTTGACTCCTCCGGCAATGTCTCGGCTTCCGGCACCACGCTCGTTTTCACCAATTCTTCCGGCGTAACCGTGTCTTCCACGGCCGGTAATTTAAATCTTTCCGCCGGAGTTGCCGCTGGAAGTAAATTAATGAAATTTTGGGCTGATGGAACCGAGGTTATGAGACTGGGAGCAAACCCAAGCATGACAGATGTGCAAGTTGGCGTCACCACAAACTATAACGCCGGAGCTTTAAGTATGAATTATCAAAACGGCAATGTTTCCACCTCCGGCACTCTAAGAATTTTCGGTGGCACCAACCTTAACCCCGGCGGTTTAGGACAGAATGACAAATTTGGTTTAGCTATCGCGTCTGTCACCACTGCCGCTGCTGGAACAACTGCGGCCGCTTCCACAACTTTGACATCGTATGTCGTTGATGGTGTTGGTTCTACTGGCTTTGTTTTCAACACTGTAATTGCCTCAACCGGCGCTGGGATGACCTCCACTACAATTGACCCACCTGACCGCTTTTTGGCTACTTTCCAAAACGGCGGCACTAACGCGGTTTTAATCACTGCCGGTGGCAGTGTTTACGCCGATGATTCATTTATCGCCAACAGCACCTACTATGGCCTATCCGATGTGGCTGAATATGTTAATTTAGCTGATGGCGAGACCGGCGAGCCTGGCGATGTGCTAGTGGTGGATTTAGCCAATCCAAATAAGTTTAAAAAATCATCTTCCGCCTATTCCAAAGAAATTGCCGGCGTAATTTCCGATACCGGAGCTTTTCTTATGGGTGCCTCTGGTAAGGGTCGGGTTCCTTTGGGCTTAGCCGGCTTGGTACGAGTGAACGCTTCTGATGAAAACGGCCCGATTGCTGTCGGTGATTACTTGGTTTCCGCTTCCAAACCCGGCTATGCTATGAAGTATGATTCATCTTCCGGTAAATCGGCTGGGTTGGTTGGTATGGCATTGGAACCGTTAACTGCGGGCGAAAGCAGAATCGCGATTATGGTGAATAAGGGGCTGGTTAATGGCGGTGGTGGTTCTACTACGCTCACCATAAACGAAGAGAGTGATGGAACGCTTACCAATAGTTTAAGTCTAAACATCCAAAACAAGAGTTTACTGAATGTTAAAGCAATAAATGGCGAGGATAGCTTGTGGTACATTGATGAAACCGGCCTGTTGGTTGCTAAAGATATCAAAGCGGACAGCGTGCAAGCGAAAAAATTTATCGTGAAGAAAAAATCCGATGCCAAACAAACCAGCGTGGGCGAAGCGACTATTCTTAACAATTCAACACTGATATTGGTTGAAAACGAGCTGGTAACCTCCACTTCAAAAATTTTCATCACCTTCCGCTCCAACCCGAACGCTTTCTGGTGGATTTCCAAACAAGAAGACGGCAAGTTTGAAGTATCATTAAGCAAATTATCAGAAACTGATTTAACTTTTGATTACTGGATTATCAGCACGGAGAATGCGGATGAAGAGGCTCTTGTTGAAGATGTTCAAAGTGTTGGAGTTGTTGAAACGGAAACACCGCCAACGGAGGAATCCCCGTCCCCCGCTCCAATTGAAGAACCGGCGGCCGAAGAACCATCGGTTGAGGCGACACCTGAAATAGTGACTGAGCCCGAAACTCCAGTCATAGAAGAATCAGCCGTTGAACAACCGGCGGAACCTGCCCCGACAACAGAACCAGCGCCTACGGAACCGACAACCGTTCCGGCTGAAGCAGATTTATAAAAAAATACCGAGTACCAATCTACCAACAAAGGTTATTAGTATACCATTAGTATAATTAGTAAATTAGTATATTTGTATATTCATTAGTATATGGAAACCCAATTCACCAAAGTCCTGTCCGGTTTAACTAAATTCAGCCTATACACGCTGGTTTTTTTAATCCCGCTATTCGTTCTGCCGTTTACTCAAGAAACACGGGAGTTGAATAAGTACTTCCTTCTCTATTTTTTCACTTTCTTGGCGCTCCTCTGCTGGCTCGGCGGTTCTGTCTTGAAAAAAACTTTTGAAATCCGGCGCACGCCGCTGGATATTCCGCTTTTGGTTTTCTGGACAGCCTTTCTTATTGCATCTATCTTATCGCAAGACCGATACCAAAGTTTTTTCGGCGACTTCGGTTTCCTTGGTATTTCTTTTATCGGCTTAACCGCTTTTATCTTGTTTTATTTCTTAACCGTTCAGACGCTTAATAAACTTCAACAAATCTTTGGTGTTATTTATCTTTTTTTGCTGTCTAATACTATCGCCGCCGCGTATTTCATTCTTTACAACCTAAAACTATTCGCGTGGCCGGCTTTTTTGCCGCAATTCAACTCGGTCAATGGCTCAAACACTTTGTGGGGAGCGTATCTGGTCGTTTTGTTTGTGGTGTCACTCGGTCTGCTTACCATTAAAAAGAAAGCGATAGAGGCTGATATTTGTTTGATAATTCCCATGATAATTTCTTTAACCGCGCTCACCACTTTGGGATTTCGCGTGGTATGGATTATCGCCGCCGCCGCGGTTTTTCTCCTATTGGTCTTTTTCTTGACTTACGCGGATAAAATCCGCACGGCTTGGACATCAGTCGCGTTCGCCATATTAGTCATCGCCTTGATTTTTATATTTTTAAACGTGCCCCGCTTCCTCACCGCTGAACTTCCGTCAGAAATTTCTTTATCCGCCGGGACTTCTTTTCAAATTTCGTTTGACACCATCACCGCGAGCGCGAAAAACTTCCTGTTCGGCACCGGCCCCGGCACTTTCATGTTTGATTTCTCCAAATACCGGCCGGTTGATTTCAACAACAATGTTCTCTGGAATGTTCGCTTCCCGCAATCGCATGACAGCTTGTTTGACTTAGCGGCAACCACCGGCGTGCTTGGCGCCTTAAGTTTTATTCTTCTGATTCTGACCGCTTTAGGATTGATGTTGAGCACGTGGCTAAAACATCTGTCAACCTTAAAAAAACGCCGCGCGGCCGAAACCAAAGAAGAAGAAGTTGTCGGCGCTTTTGAAAAATCTCCTTTGATCTTTTGGAGTATTGTCGGCGGGTGGCTAACTCTGCTGATTACCTTTCCACTGATGAATTTTGGCATGGCGCACTGGTTTGTTTTTTGGCTTTTTCTCGGTTTGATCGTCAACACCAGCGCTCTTTTGGTAAAAGTTGAATTCCCCACCCAACATATTTCTCTTAAAGCCACGCCCGAATTTGCTTTAGCAACTTCTTTCGGTTTTATTCTTGTGTTCACCGCCATTATCGTTACCGGCATTTATTTGGGCCGATATTTCGCCGCGGAAGTCGTTTTTGCCAAGACGGTTAATCAGCCTTTGGACCAACGCATCGGCGCTTTAAATAAAATCGTTACCTGGAATCCTCATCGCGTCACTCTCCATCTCGCTCTGGCAGAAGCCTTTTTGAATAAAGCCGCGGAAACCGCTGATAAAACAAAAGATGCTGTCCAGGTTGGCAATCTGGTGGCTTCAGCCGTACAGTCTGCCAGAAACGCGGCTGATTTATCGCCAAACAACATTGCCAGCTGGGAAAATTTAGCCGCCATGTACGCCAACGCCCAAGCGATAACACCCGAAGCCAGCGGCTGGACCATAACCGCTTTGGAAAAAGCGCTGGTGTTGGAACCAACCAACCCGTCTCTTTACGTGGCAATGGGCGACGCTTATGTTACGAAAAAAGATAATGCCGCGGCCAAGAAAAACTATGAAACCGCCATTTCATTAAAACCGAATCTGCTTATCGCCTACACGCGCTTAGCGCTGTTAAGAGAATTGGAAAAAGATATTACCGGCAGCATCACTGCTTTGGAAAGCGGATTAGCTTACGGTATTCAAGATCCGGTCTATGTGTTCCAGCTCGGCCGATACTATTTTAATCGCGGGGAACCAAACGACAACGCGCAAGCCGAACTGGCTTTTAAAAAAGCGATTTCACTGCAACCGAATTACGCTGACGCGGTGTTCGCTTTGGCCGTGCTGTATGACAAAAACAACATAAAAAAAGAAGCGCTGGCTCTTTACCAGAGGGCGCTTGAACTTGTTCCCGGCAATCAAGAAATTAAAAGCAGAATCAATCGGCTGAAAAACAGCGAAACTCCCCCGCCGGAAAATACGAATCAATAATAAAAAGCCGTGGCAATGCCACGGCTTTTTATTATCTTTACACCGGCTCTTCATAAAACACGGGCTCTTCTTCCAACAGCGGCTCTTCCTTCCAGCTCCTCGCCTCAACATCTTTAACAAAAGGAATCGGGTTGATTTTTTGTTCTGAACCAAATGGCACATCCTCAATTCTTATTTCATTGCTTTCTCCGGTGTGCATTAAATCCCCCAAATCAATTTCATTTTCTTCGTCTTCATCAATATTATCTTCAACATCCAAATCATTATCCCACGGATGATTGCCGTAACGATTCTCCAATACTGAACCGGCGCTATGCCAAGCTGGAGTATGGCTGTCCATTTCTTGAAACGGATCAAATGGCGAAGCTGAATCTAATTCTTCATCCCAGACCATTTCTCTGTCCCATTTTTCTTCCTCTTCCTGCCTCGCCCGCCAAATCCCGATGTCATGATTTATTTTCTCCAGCATTTCACTGCCTGACAAATCGCAAAAATCCGAGCTAAAATTTTTGTCAGCCAAAGCTAAACGTTCAAATTCGTCAATACCCAAGATTGCCAAATCTCTCCCTTCGATTGGATCATGAACGATTAATTTGCTCCCGGTCTGTTTTGCCAAACCTATTAAACGGTCGAGTGAGGACATAAAAAATATAGTTAATAATCGTTGATATTATATAAGTTAGAAGAAAATGCGTCAAGAACGTGAACAAAAAAATAAAAGACGCATTGCAATGCGTCTTTTATTTTTTTGTTCACTACACGAATGTGGCAAAGAATTTTAAACATCTATTTGATAATCTAATCCTGAAAAATCAGGATCAACTTTATAATCCCCTTTTTCAAGGGGATATCTCCAGAAAGGAGGTGATCCATCCCCAGCTTCCGCTAGGGATGCCTTGTTACGACTTCACCCTGATCACTGATCCTGCCTTAGTCCCCCTTGCGGGAGCTTTCGGGCGTTACCAGCTTTCGTGGTGTGACGGGCGGTGAGTACAAGACCCGAGAACGTATTCAACGCGACGTTCTGATTCGCGTTTACTAGCGATTCCGGCTTCATAGAGTCGAGTTGCAGACTCTAATCTGAACTAGGGCCGATTTTGTGAGATTGGCTCCGCCTTGCGGCTTGGCTACCCTCTGTATCGGCCATTGTATCATGCGTGTCGCCCAGGACGTAAGGGCCATGCTGATTTGACGTCGTCCCCGCC
>JACRPD010000008.1 GCA_016214105.1 Candidatus Magasanikiibacteriota bacterium | reverse complement strand
CGGACTGATTGGCAGGTATTTGATTAATAAACCGAAAACAAACGCCAGCGACAAATTAGAAAGCGGACCCGCGACCGCCACCATGGCCGGACCCCATTTCTGGTCGCGCAAATTATACGGGTTGAACGGTACCGGTTTGGCGTAAGCGAACAAAAATCGGCCGCCAGTCATGAAAAACAAAAACAAAGGCATTAAAATTGTTCCCCACTTATCAATATGAGCCATTGGATTCAAAGTCAGCCGACCCGCGTATCGCGCGGTCGGATCCCCCAGCCTATCGGCCATCCAGCCATGAGAATATTCATGAATGATGGAGGAAGGGATGATGATGACGAGGAAGAAAAGGAGTTGGGTTAGTTCCATAGCTAAAAATTTTTAATTTTCAATTTGTAATTTTTAAACAATTTCTAATTCTCCAATTTTCAATTATTTGTCTATTCGGCATTTAATAATTGAAAAATAATTCATTGAAAATTGTTTTAAAATTAAAAATTACAAATTGAAAATTAAACTTCTGCCTCTATTGACAAACCGCCAAATCTATAATATACTCCTCTCATCAATTCATTCTAACATATTTAACCGAATATTTCTATGTCCAGAAAATGCGCTGTTTGCGGCAAAGGTTCAAAGCGCGCTGCCAATCGCAGTCACGCCAACAACAAAACCTTGCGCCGGCAAAAACCGAATCTTCAACTCTCCGGCGGGGTTTTAACATGTACCCGCTGTGTCCGCACCGCGAGCAATAAGGCGAAGTAAATTCATTTACAAATAATAAATAAACCCCGGGCTATAGCGCAGTTGGTAGCGCGCATGCATGGGGTGCATGAGGCCGTGAGTTCAAGTCTCACTAGCCCGACTGTGTCCGCCGTAGTCCAGCCATGGCGGAATGAAAGCTGGACAAAAAAATCCTCCCGTTTAACGGGAGGATTTTTAGGCTTCAAATTTATATGTTCAGATCGTCAACCGCGCTGGTGTCAACCACGTCTGACGCGGCTGTTGGCGCCATCATTGGTCTTGAGTGTTTGCCTCCGATCGGTTCGTTAATTTTTAAATTAACGCGCGCGTTATTCTTCGCGCCGACGATTCGCAATAAAGTGCGAATGGCGTGGGCGGTCTGGCCTTGGCGGCCGATGACATAGCCGATATCGCTCACGTCAACGTCCAAAGTGAGTAAAACGCCACGTTCGTCAACACCGCGGGCCACTTTCACGGCCTCCGGCTTGCCGACAATCCCCTTCACGACAAACTCGAGAAAAGCTTGATCTTGGTTCATATTCTACAAAGATTAAATTAAATGTACATCTTCCAAACTGCGTCGACTAACCCAGTTTCAGAAGCTTTATCATTATAACAAACCGCTATTTTGCTGTCAATACTTTCTAAAAACCCGCTCCTTATTGGAACGGGGTTGTGCTTATGCCTTCGGAGCCTCATCTTTTTTCTTTGCTTCTTCTATCTTTTTCTTGCGCGCTTGGGAAAGAAACACCGAACGCCTCTTCTTGCCATCGGAAATAATGCTGTTTTTTAACAACAAGTTATGCACAGTATTGGATGGCTGGGCGCCGACTGACAGCCAGTATTTGACTCTGTCAATTTTCAGTTCTAACTTTTTTTCCTTATTCACCGGATTGTAGTTGCCGAGAATTTCCAAACTGCCGGCCTGCGTATCGCGCGCTTTTTCCGACACGATTAAACGATATGTCGGCTGTTTGGCCTTGCCGATCCGCTGTAAACGTAACATCAACATAGTTTAAAAATCAAATTTCATTACCGAGATGGTATATTGAGAGCGGATATATAATAGCAAAAAGCCGAATAAAAGTCAAATGCTGCGACAGAACACAGAACACAATTAACAAAACACATGCGAAATGCCTGCCTACCGGCGGGCAAGCGAAAAACTGCGAAAATGCGAATAATTTAACAATTTAGTAATTCAATCACAACTTTAAAGACTTTACAGACTTTAAGGACTTCGCCAACCTCGCCACCATCTTATAAATCCAATACCTCCACCCGCTCAAAACCACATCCACCGCCCCCGGATAATCCCGCCGTTCCCCGCCGAAACCGGCTTTAAACCGCGTGATGCCGGTCCAGGGATGATCCGCCAGCCAACAAAAATCATTAAAACAAGTAGTCACGCCGAGTTTCGCGTCTGGCGCGACGCCGCCAAAATCATAATACTGACAGCCCAGCTTCTTTCCTAATTTTATTCCTTCCCATTGTAAAAAATATGGCGACATCAAATTACGATGCTCATTTCCTGACACACCATGCAGATATGTGACTGTGTCGCCAAACACTGCCAACAGAATCGCCGCGATCGGCTTGCCCTGAGCGGAGCCGAAGGGATAATACGCGGTAAGCTGGCGGCAAAAATCATTTTCCAGCATCTTTTTATAATATTCTTCCGGATGGCTTCGGAATTTATCCCGCTCTGTCGTGGCCAAATTCAATTGCCAAAAAACATCAACATTTTTTTCTGATTTAATCACCACGCCTTTTTTTTCTGCCAAACGGATATTGTAACGAGTTTTTTCATGCATCGCGGCGAGGAGTTCTTCTTCTGTTTTACTTATATTTGAAACAAGAATATTCTGCGGCTGGCGATTTTTCGTCGTCCTTAATTCATAATTCATAATTCCTAATTCCTCGTCCGGCTCCACTCTAACAAACGCAAAGTTGCACTCTTTCAAATAATGAAAAAACTTATGGCTTACTACTGACGGCTTACGGCTGACGCGTGGCGCATAAAGATATTTCATTCCTAATCCCAATCTGTGCGTAAATCCCTGTCCTTGCCAAACAACCTGTCCACCATCAACAATCTGCAAACGTAGCGCATCATTGCCGACACTTTTCTGAAACTCTCCCCAGTCCCAAGACTGCAAAAACTCCGCCTGCTTGCCCTGAGCGAACGGAGTGAGTCGAAGGGCTGACGCCCAATTATCCCATTCTTGCTTGTTTTGGCAGATTTTGATTTCCATGTTGATATTTTAGCGAAATTGAGCTCTTTTGGCAACCCTAACGCCTCGCTCTTGATTTATTAGTTAAAATAGTATATAATATTTCCAGTTTAATTAATTTCTCCGTTTTTCAAATTCTCCAAAGTTTAGAATTTAGAATTTCGGATTTAGGATTTAATCGTATGGGTGTCCCATCAAAACGACGCACATCTCGCTCAAAAAAAGATCGCGCCTCTCATTTTGCTTTCAAAGCCGTTGGCGTGACAAAATGCAGTGAGTGCAACGCTATGACTCTCCCCCATCGCGCTTGCTCTAAATGCGGTTACTACAAGGGGAAAAAAGCGGTTGACAAACAAAAACGCGCCGTCCGTTCAGCCAAACGCAAAAAAATGATTGGCAAGTAATAGCATTGATTTATGCCGTCCCGCCATCTCGCCCGTTCCATTGCCATGCAATCACTTTACCAGTGGGATTTTCGTGGTTGCCAGAAAGACGACTTGCCGGCGATAATCACGCAAAATCTGCTTGAATTCGGCGCCGGGTTGGAAGCGGACAAAGAATTTGTGAAAGAAACAGTTGACGGCGTCATCAGTCATTTGCCGGAAGTGGATAAAACAATCGCCGAATACGCCACGAATTGGCCGGTTGAACAGCTGTCATTGGTTGACCGGAATATTTTGCGCATCGGCATTTATGAAATGAAATTTAATAAAGAAATTCCGCCAAAAGTCGCGATTAACGAAGCGATTGAAATCGCCAAAAATTATGGCGGTTCGTCGTCTGGCAAATTCGTCAATGGCGTTTTGGGCGCAATTTATAATGACCTGGCAAAAACAACAATATGAAACCGACGATGGAAGAATACAAAACAAAAAAATTTAACGAGCTGGAAGAAAAAATCGGCATTAAATTCAAACAGCCAAACTATCTCGTGCAGGCGCTGGTTCACCGCTCTTATCTGAATGAAAACCGCGCTTTCCCGTTGGGACATAATGAACGGCTGGAATTTCTTGGCGACGCGGTGCTGGAACTGGCGGTAACCGAATTTCTTTTTGAAAATTATTTGAATCCGGAAGGCGAACTTACGAATTGGCGCGCGGCCTTGGTTAACGCCAAGATGTGCGCGCAAGTGGCGAATGAAATCGGTTTGGAAAAATATTTGTTTTTGAGCCACGGCGAAGCTAAAGACGCCGGCACCAAAGCGCGGGAATATATTCTTGCCAATGTGATGGAATCGCTCATCGGCGCGATTTATATTGACCAAGGCTGGGATGTCGCGGAGCAATTTATCACGCGCTGGATTATCACCAAACTGCCTTTGGTCTTGGAAGAAGGATTGTGGATGGATCCGAAATCGCGTTTCCAGGAATCCGCCCAGGAGATTGTCGGCATCACACCAACCTATCGGGTCTTGGGAGAAGAAGGACCTGACCATGCTAAAGAATTTGTCGTCGGCGTTTATCTTGATAAAGAAAAAATCGCCGAAGGCAAAGGCACGAGCAAGCAAGAAGCGCAAGTTTCCGCCGCCGAGGAAGGATTGAAAGCAAAGGGTTGGAAAGGTCCGAAAATTGAAATTTTTAAACAAGAAGGCGGTGTGGATTATTTGGGTTGATGACGGAAAAAAATTTTGGGTGAAAACCCAATGGGTCGCTAGCTCAGCTGGTAGAGCAGATCCCTCTTAAGGATACGGTCCAGGGTTCGAATCCCAGTGGACCCACATGGCGCCCCGATGCACATCGGGGCGCCATTAAAATGCCCTCGTCGT
>JACRPD010000039.1 GCA_016214105.1 Candidatus Magasanikiibacteriota bacterium | reverse complement strand
CTTCTTTTACCATTCTTTTTTACCTTGCAATCAAGGCATTTTGGGCACTTTTTTTGAAGGCATATGTATTTTAGGTTAAATTTTTATCTACATTATGCCACAAAAGTAATTTTTTAGCCCCACCAAAGTGTCTATTAACTCCTTTTTTATTCTCTTTATTCACATACACGCTCACATGTTCAAATCTGATGCGGGTATTATCAACATCAATCCGATTGAGATAGCAATAATTCTCCGCTGTGGATTTTATTTTCTGCGCCTTTTCCTTGTTCACCGCCATTTCCGCGCTGTCTTCGCCGTCGCTTCTGGTTTTTACTTCCACAAAACACAGCGCCGGCTCGTCTTTGTCGCTCCGGTCCCACGCCACGATATCAATCTCACCGCCCCGCGCCAGATAATTCCGCGCCGCAATTTCATACTTATTTCTAACTAAAAAAAGCGAAGCCTGTTCTTCGCCCCAGCGACCGATTTCTTGCGCTTCTGTCATGGCCATAAGCGCTCATTCTTGTTTATATAAAACAACTCCATGATGATACCCTCCCATGTCAAACTCCTCCTGCACCGCTAAACCCTTGCTCCGCGCCCATTTTTTAATTTCGTCAAAATTAATTAACCGGTCAGTCGGCGGAGCGAATGGCAAACTGTTTTTTTTCCAATCAACCACTATTAACCGCGCTTTATTCTTTAATAACTTCAACGCCCCATCTAAAACTGCCAGATGGTTTTTAGCTTGAAACAACATGTTGATAATAAACGCCACGTCTAAACTGCGCGCCGGAATTTTTGTGCCGTCAACCCGCTCCAGATCCGACCAAACCGGTTGAATGTTGATTAAACTCTCTATTGCCGCGCGTTTTTTTATTTCAATCAAAACCTCTTTCAAAATATCCACCGCGTACATCACGCCCATCTCGCCCAAAATCGCGGCGCCGGGAAAAACCACATGGCCGGTCTTGCCGCAACCCAAATCCGCCGCGTGCATGCCGGGACGCAATTGTACTTTTTCAAATAAAATTTCCGGATCTATCATTTGATTCCCCGAATGATACATAAAAAATTATTTTAATCCGAATAATCTGCCAAACACACTAATAATAACTTCGCCCAACATTCCTGTCATTCCCATCATGGCTAAAACAATAAAAGCAACGCCGATGAATTTATACATCAGCCGCGTGCCACCGCTGGAACCCAAATGCTCTTCCGCCCAATTGCTAGTGCCGAAATTCTGCACAAACCATTCGGTTTTTATTACTAAAAAAATACCCACCACAATCGCTCCGATGCCGAAGAAGTATTTCATATGCGTATATTATACACCAACACCCCTTGACAAGGCAATGAAAATGTGGTATACTGCAACATTAATATCCTTCCGTGTGTGTTGCTTGAAGCGGCTATACACACGGGAGGGCAATTTCGCCCAAAATCCCGGGAGGAACTATGTTCACAATAGTTGTTTGGTGGCGAACTTTCGTTGTCGAGTCTGAAAAAGCCGCAGAGTTCCTTCGACAGGCGGCGAAGACCGACAACAGCGCGCTTCGGCGTGACCTCACGCAAAGGGCGCTGAACGCCGAGAATGATTGGCGGCAGGCCAACGAACTCCGGCGCGAATAGCGTCAATCCCACCTGCGTAGCGTCAGCGACATCTGTCGCCGGCGCTCCAACCTGCGAAACCCGCGGCCAATTCTGGTCCGCGGGTTCATCATTCTCTCACAACAATTTAATAATTTAACAATTTTGTTTAATTTTTTTATATTTTATCAATATTTTTTAACATCTTCTAACATCACCTAATTTCAACACCACTCTCCGTTCCAACGATTTCGATCCAAATCTTCCCCGGCTTTAATTTAATTTCTTCGCCATTTTTACCATAAAATTTCGTCCGGTTAGTTCTATTTTCTTTTTTCCAAGTGCCGGTAATTATCCGGCCATCATAAAACACAGTCGCTTCGCCGCTGCCGACAGTGTCAATTTTCTTTCGGCCAATTTCATCAATCACCAAACTTTTAACCCGTTGAATTATCAGTGTGTCGGCCTTAATTTTTTTCCCGCTGGTATCTCTCTGTAATTCATCGCCCTGATACCGATCATACTTCCGTGTTGAACTGTTAAACTTCCAATCAACAATATAATCCGGCGTCAGAAATGTTATTTTTATACTCGCCACCAACTCGTCCTCGCCGAAGGGTGATGAAGTGGAAAACGCCCATCCCTCATAATCCGCCGCTAAATCCTCATCTGAATAATCATCCAACGCCCGGCTCCACAATTCCGACGAAGTATAAATATAATGCGGAGCTGAACGATCCGGCGCGCGCCAATAATACCGGCCGAAATAAAACTCATTCAAATCAAATAATTTGTACTCTTTTATTAAACCAATCGCTTCCGGCGAACCGCCCACATGCATATACATCGTGTTGACGTATTCGGACAACCAATCTAAATAGTAAGGCCGCGCGCTTCTGACCGGTCCGATTTTATCCACTTTAACATTCGCCGGATAAATCGCCAGAAAACGGGTGTAGTTCGCTTCCACTGGCGCTTCATAAACAACCGAAGCCTCGGCCAAGCCGGACAATGGCCGCGCGTCAACATGATTCTCCACCATCACCGCGACTAATTTCGGATTCACTTCTTTCTCGCCGGCAACACAAATGCCGTCTAACACACGGCGATATTGGCAGTCAGTTCCAGATTGCCAAAAGCTGTCACCCTCTTTTATGTCTTCAAAATCCGCTTGATCCCGATTCAACAAATAACCATATCCAAACCACCCAAGCAAACCAATGGCAACCAAAAAAACCAGCCCGGCGAGAAGATATAGCAGTCTTGTTTCATTAGATTGTTTATATGAATATCGTTTTGACATGAATACATTGTAACACAAAGTAGACACTTTATCACCTTATCACCACACCACTACATCACCGAACCATGATATGCTATAATATACCAAAGGTCGAATTAACCAACTATCAATCGACTCATACCTATGGAACTAAAAGACAAAACCCATATAATCATACCCTGCGCGATCATTTTGCTTGGTATATTTACACATTCATTCTTTCTGATTATGGTCGGCATTTTTCTGCTATTCGCGGTAAACAAGCCACAAGGCAAAAAACAATGGTATAAATACACCGAGTTAGTCATGGCCAAATTCACTGATAAATTTAACGACAAATTCGCCTCAACCAAATTTAAACATAACTATAAAAATAATCTTAACCAAAAACCTATGGAAATTGTCAAACCATACAAAAAAAGACGGATTGGTTTGTGGATAATATTTTTCGTCGTTATCATTATCTTCATTAGTTTTGCCAGCTCGTTTTGGACAGTGGTAAATGCCGGAGAAACCGGTGTACGCACTTTCTTTGGCAAAGTCCGCGACCAAGAATTTCATTCCGGCTTCCATTTAAAAAATCCCCTGGAAGCAATCACTAAAATGAGCGTCCGCACGCAAGACTACACCATGAGTGTTGCCCAAGGCGAGGGCAATCGCAGCAACGCCGACGCCATTAGCGCTTTAACCAAAGAAGGACTAAGTGTTGATCTGGACATTACCATCCTTTATCGCCTAATAGAGGACAAAGCATCTGACGTCTACAAAGACATCGGTTTAACTTACGATGAGGTAGTAATCCGTCCGCAAATCCGCTCTGTCATTCGCGAGGTGATCGCCGAATATGAGACCAAGGATATTTACTCGGAAAAACGCGCCGAGGCGGCTAAGAAAATTTTTGAAAAACTAAACGCCGCGCTAGAACCACGCGGTATCGCCTTGGAAGATGTTTTGTTGCGGCATGTCGCGCTGCCAGCGAATCTTTCCAAGAGCATCCAAGAAAAATTGCAATCGGAACAAGAAGCGCAACGTTATGATTTTATTTTAGACGTGGCCAAGAAAGAAGCGGAAAGAAAACGGATTGAAGCCGAGGGCCAACGCGACTCGCAAAAAATTATTAACGAAAGTCTGTCGGACAACTACCTTAACTATCTCTATATTCAAAGCTTGAAAGACCGGCAGGGCACCATTTATGTACCGGTTGATTCCGCCAACGGCATGCCGTTGTTTAAAGGGATTTAATTTATTCTTTCTTCTTCTCCTCTTTCTTTTCTTCCTTCTTTTCTCCCGCTTCGCCGGCCGCGGCTTCGCCTTCCTCTTCCACCTTGCCTTTCTTTTCCACTTCCACATCTTCAACGCTCTTCGGGCCGGATTCTTCCATGGCTTTCAATTGCTCCTCGGTCAAAGGCGGCATAACTTTCGCGACCACCAAATCCAGTTTATCCATGACTTTAATGCCATCCGGAAATTTGATGTCTTTGATATGAATCGCGTCGTCAAATGTCTGCAAAACGCTCAAATCAACTTCTACTAAACCAATCAGATCTTTCGGCAAACAACGGACATCAATTTCTTCAACTGACTTGTTCAAAGTGCCGCCAAGCCCTTTGACTGCCGGCGGTTCGTTTATAAAATGAATCTGAATCGTGACATCCATTTCTTTATCCATTCTAATCTGACGCAAATCAAAATGAATCGGTTTTTGTTTGACCGGATCGTATTGAATATCTTGAATCAAGACTTTTACAGGCTCTTTTCCGCCTTCCACGGTAAAATCAATCAGACTGGACTCCCCAGCCTGATCATACAATTTTTGAAATTTAACGCGATCGGCCGCGAGTGAAACCGACTCAATGCCCTGCCCGTATAAAACACCGGGCAACTGGCCGGCGGCGCGCACAATGTCCGCGTTCTTTTCCGTTCTTTTTTGCGCAGTAAATGCAAACACCATATTATTTTATTTCACTTAAAATCTCCGATAGATTTCGCTCCTTTAATAATAAATGACAAGCTAATAATTCATCCTCGCTGATTGAACCGCGATGAGACAATCTGGAAACATCTCCCGCCGCCAAGTCCGTTAGCATTCCCACTGAACTCAAACCCACCGGCGTGGTCACAATTACCGCCACGATTGAATTGGAACAATGCGGACAAGTGATGTGGACCAAATGCGCTTCGTTTTTTTCCTCTAAAACATTCTTCTGATCCGCCCGATAATCGCCCTTGCAAACCGGACACTGATTCATCAGCCGCAAACCTTCTTGGATCGGCTTGGGTTGTTTAGAATCTTTATGCATATTTTAGTGTTCAATACTTTACCATTATTATATTACAAATGTCAAGGGTTAGGCTATCCTGCACCGATAAACGCTCTCAACAACGCCCAAAAGTAGAAAATTCATTACTAACGATGAGCCGCCATAGCTCAAAAACGGCAGGGTAACGCCGGTAACCGGCAAAAGCCCGACCGCGCCGCCGATATTCACCAAAATCTGGACAAAAAACACCAATAATATGCCCAAAACCAAATAAGATAAAAAATCATCTCGGCTGGTTTTGGCAATATACAAAAGCCGCCAAAGCAGAAGAAAATAAATCACCAAAACCACTGATACGCCCAAAAAACCAAGCTCTTCGGCAATCACGGAAAAAATAAAGTCAGTCTGGGCTTCCGGCAAAAAATGCAGCTGGCTCTGCGAGCCAAAACCCAGTCCGCGGCCGAATATCTGTCCGGCGCCGATCGCGATTACCGATTGATTCACGTTATAACCCGCGTCCAGCGGATCGCGCGCCGGATCCAGAAAAGTCAGCAAACGATCTTTTTGATAATCTTGAAACAAAAAAAACCATGATACTGTCGCGGAGATGATGAACAAAACCATTAATAACGCGATGTATCTTTTTTTTACTCCGACCAAAAATAACAAACCGAACCAAACGCTGAACAAAACCATGGCCGAACCCAAATCCGGCTGGAGCATAATCAGACCGATTGGCAGAAGCGTAAAAAAACCGCTGGTCAACAAAAACTGCCAGCGGTCAAACCGCCGCGCCTGAATGCTGATCCACCAGGCCAAAAAAATCGTTAAACCGACTTTGGCGAATTCCGCGGGCTGAAAAGAAAAACTTCCCAATCTAAACCAGCCTGTGGTGCCGCGCACTGTCTCGCCGAAAAATAACACCACGATTAATAATAACAAAGAAAACAGATAAATCAGCTTGGCGGACGCGCGATAGAACGAAGCATGGAAAAAACCGGCCGTAAAAAATAAAACCAGCCCAACCGCCACTGCCAGCGCCTGCGTGGGGAAAAAATCCAAGACATCGCCGCGGGATAAATCAATGCTGTAAATCGCCGCCAAACTGATGGCCATTAAAACCAAAACCAATGCCAAAATCACCCAGTCAAAACTGCGCCAGAGAAGAAGTTGACGAGAAGTTAGACGCATAAGATAAAAAATTCCTCCCCCTTGTAGGGCTTCGTCGTGAGCGCTCAGCCGAACGGGGAGGACAAGTGGGGGTCTCAGCGCGTGTTCGCCGCAATTAAGACCTCACCCCTCCCCCTCTCCTACAAAGAGAGGGGAATTTTGTCA
Source organism: Candidatus Magasanikiibacteriota bacterium (assembly GCA_016214105.1). Taxonomy (GTDB): domain Bacteria; phylum Patescibacteriota; class Patescibacteriia; order Magasanikbacterales; family UBA922; genus 2-12-FULL-43-12. Next base: position 1,335 of record JACRPD010000039.1, on the reverse strand, counting down.
AACAAACTATTCAACTTTTAGGTACACCGCCGGATCAAATGGATTAAACGCGGGCCAGACTTTTATTTCGCTTACAGCTAAAGTGTCAACCAATGAACGAAGATCAATGTGGCGCGCTTCACCGGTTTTAAATTTTGGCGCCACCAAATATATTATACCGACCGTCTGCACGCCGTCAATTAACTCAACATAAAATTTCGGTTCCCAATAACCATACGCCGAATCATTAAACAAATCAAATTCAATTTGGCTGTTTAGCGCGCCGGTAATTTTGCTCGCCTTGGTAAAAACAAAATTTTCCATGGTGAAATTCATCCGCTCGGACAAAAACGCGCCAATGTCCGGCACTTCCTCGGCGCCAATCCGTTTCCATTCCACTTTTTCAATCACCAACCGCGGCGCGGTCGGATAAATATCCGACTTCTGGCCAAAATACACGATCGGGCGTTCGCTCATTGGCAAAAGTAAAGTCTGCGCTGACACCGTCTCGCCGCCATTATAAACAAACTTGTAAGTTACGCGCGCGGTATTCCGCGGATTAGGATTTTTTACTTGCGCCACGAAGTCAAACAACTCGCTCACGCTGTTATAAACCTCAATTCTGCCGACTTGCAAATCCTTCGCGTTAAACAGTTCGCTGGTGACAGAATGGTTAGGAATTTCGCGAGCTAAAGCGCCGGCCATTTTTTGATCTTGAAAATAACCGTAAGAAAAATAATACAGCCAATAACCAAAACTATAACCCACGGTTACCACGCACCAAACAATCAAAATATTCTTGCCGATTTTTTGCAATAATAATTTATGTTTCAAATACCAAACCCCCAGCTTCAATTCACGATTACTAAACTCGCCGGTCGGATCAGTGTAACGGGAAAATTTATCGGGAGTTTTGGGTTTGGTGAACATACGCTTGTCCGCCTTGGGCGAAGTGTGGAGTATGGATATATTATAACACAAAATATCAAAACACAGAACACAATTAACAAAACACACCAATTTCCCCTCTCCTTGCCAAGGAGAGGGGCGATGGGTGAGGTGGTCCGCCATTGACAAACCCTCTTTTTTCTGATACCATTCTACCAGATCGTCAACTCGGTCACAGGGGCTGGGGAGACCATAACAAGTCTGAAGGAGTGTGTGATGAACGCGGAAGACAGACGGAAACTGATCCACTACAACAAACACATCGCGAAATAACTCGCCGAAAATGGCGGCAAACTCTACGACCTCCCTCCGGACCACGCTCTTTCCACTTCTCAAGACCACAAAAAGTCTTGAAACGGCGGCCCGACCATTCTCGGGCACACTCAAAAAATCCCGCTATGGCGGGAT
>JACRPD010000016.1 GCA_016214105.1 Candidatus Magasanikiibacteriota bacterium | reverse complement strand
TTCCCGGAACCGGTCGCGCCGGCGACTAACAAATGCGGCATTTTCGGCAGATCGGCAAACCATACTTTGCCCGCGACATCTTTTCCCAAAGCAATCATCAAATTGTGTTCGCGCTCGGCAAATTCCCGGCTTTCCAAAAGCTCTTTCAATGTTACCAACGCGGCTTTGAAATTTGGCACTTCAATTCCAACCAAAGACTTGCCTGGAATCGGAGCTTCAATGCGGATCGGGTGCGCGGCCAAAGCCAAAGCCAAATCATTCGAAAGCGAGGTGATGCGGGAAAGCTTAACGCCTTTCGCCGGTTTTAAAGAATATTGAGTAACCGCTGGGCCGACCCTGATTTCCCCCATTTCCACTTCAATGCCAAACTCGGAAAGCATGCTCTGAATCGCCTGCGCGTTGGCTTCAATGTCGCCACTCGTCGGCTTATCCCGCTTTGTGGTTAACAAGGAAAGAGGAGGCAGATTTTTTATAATCACTCTCTTTGTCCACGGTGAAGAATCTTTTTTTTCACCCTGAGCCTGCCGAAGTGCTTCCTCTTCGATCTCCGTATTTTCTTCATCTCCATTGCTGTTCCCAGTCATCGCTTTCTTAACAAACGCTCGCTGTTTCCCCACGTCAGCCTCTTCATCTTCGTCATCTCCACTTTCCCCGCCCGAGGCGGGTCCGCCTTGGGCGGGAACATCTTCAACATTCTCGCCATCATCCTCGCTCTCATATTCTTCAAACTCGCCGTTGATTTTAATGCCGTTGCTCCCGGTCTTAACGAATAATTTAAATAAATTAATCACCGTCTGCCCGGCCAAGCCCAAACCAGCGAATAATTTTTTATTCAACAAAACAAAATGAGCGAGCGCGGTATTAAAAATTAAAAACACAGACACGGCCGCCATTCCAACCAAAACCACAACACTCGCGATTGATCCTAAATAAGTTTTCATCGGCCAAGCTAGCATGCCAAATATGCCGCCGCCGTTTCCTTCCAAGGCCATTGTCCACATTTCCGTTGGATTAAAACCGATATGGAACAAGCTGGAGAGCGAAAGAAAAAATAAAATCGCGCCAATGCCATGCGTCTTGCGGTAATTGTATTCAATGTCTTTAAAATAAAAGAAGGCGAGGATCAAAATAATCGCCGGCGTAGCGTAACGCATTGAACCGAACAAAAAACTCAAAATATACTCGTCCAGCATAATGCCGACCGCGCCGGCTTTTTCCAAAAAACTCAAAACAAAAAGAATGGAAACAATCACCAAAACAATACCAATAATCCCGCGGGATAACTCCGGGTCAAAGCGTTGGGAATGGTGATGATATGGGCGGGGCATAAAAAACAACAATTTAGCAATTTAATAATTTAACAATTCAACACTCCAATATTTTATCACAATTCCACTTTATTCCAAACCCTCATCTGGTGAAACAATCTGAAAAGAAGCATCGGGGTAGTTTTCTAACCACTCGCTTGGCGCCTTGTGTTTTTTTTCAGTATTCCATTTGCATTCATATCCAGCCAATTGGCCGCCGGATTCTTCCACATAATCTATCTCCTGCTTGGAATAAGAACGCCAAAAATACATATTAACACCGCGTCCATCATTTTGATTATTTTTAATTCTCTCGCTAATCCAAAAATTTTCCCATAAAGAACCAACATCCGCCCGCAAACCAAAAGAATTAAAATTATTTATCAAAGCGTTGCGAAGACCGGTATCATAAAAATACACCTTACGCAATTTGGCCAATTCCTTGCGGTGATTGCGGCTATGCAAAGCCAAAGCCTGTAAGAGTTTTTCCAAAATTTCCGGATTTCTAATGTCCTGGTATCGCAAGATATCTTTGTAAAAATAATCGCGCGCGATGCTTTTAATGATGTCCTCCGCGTCGGCTCTTTGATTCACTGCCTCGGGATACATACCGAAAATAATTCTCTCTTCTAACATTCGGCGCAACTCCACCGGAGAGTATAATGTTTTCAATTCTCTGACGGAAAACGGATAAAGCCAAAACTCATATTTCCGGCCGGTCAGCGGTTCAACCACTTTATTAGACAGCTCAAAAGATGAGGAACCGGTGGCGATTATTTGTACTTGAGGGAAAGTATCATGCATCAATTTCAAAGTAAGGCCGATGTCGGCCACCCTTTGGGCTTCATCCAAAAGAACCAACTTTTTATTGCCGATAAAACGACCGATTTGGGTTGAGGTGGCCACTGTGAACGCGCTCCGGATATCAGGCTCATCGCAATTGAGAAACACGGAATCCGTCGCGTATTTTTTTTGAATCTCGCGCAACAGAGTTGTTTTTCCAACCTGCCGCGCGCCATAAATAACAATCACCTTACCCTTAAACAGGGATTTAATCACTCTATCTTGTAATTCCCTTCTTATTATCATATTTATGTATAATTAAGGTAGTATAATACTCTAATCATACTATAAACCGGGTATCTTGTCAAGTGTGTTTAACCACTCAAAAAACCCTGCCTCATCGCCACAAAAATCGCCACCAAGGTTTTCCATGATGGCGATTTAATAGAAGTAGACGCGGATGCTGGGGTGGTGAAAAAATTAAGCCGCGCTATGCGAATGAATTTTAGTTTGATTGAATCGCACGGATTCCATCCAAAACAATTTGACCCGAAAATAAACCCCGTAGCGCACGAAATATTAAAATACGGAATAAAAATAATATAAAAATACCCCGATATTCTCGGGGCATTCTTTTGTTGCCGTCTATCAACGGCCCGTTGCTAGTTGCTTATTAACAAAACCACTCCCATCAACCATATGGTAAACGCTGACATCAGACACCAGAAACACCACGCCTTAATCACTTTCCATTGCAAATAAGTAAAAACCAAAGACAACAGCGAACCAATCGCGATCGAAAGTTTCAATAGCAAACTCCAGAACACCGCTGGTCCGACGCCAATCACCAAAAATCCGGAAATAAATAAAGTCGCGACAAAAAACAACAAACCCAAAATATCATTATGAACGCCGAAGAGTTTGTGGTATTTGCTTTCCAAAACCAAACCGCAATTCCCGCCAATCAAACAAACCGGTTTCTCCGCGGCCATTCTCTTGCGGATAAGATAAACCGTCTCGCTGACGCCAATGACGGCCAAAGTAAAAAGTAAAACGTAGGCGGTCATATTACTCCTATTATACTTCCTCCGCCAAGCATGATAACTACACTGGCGGCAAACAAAATCAGATCAAATTCCCAACCATTTTTATCCATCGCCGCGAACGGAACTTTCCATTTCATTATTTTCATCCCCATAGCGCCGACCATTATAATCGCCAAAAGCAACGCGGCAAATTGCGTGTAAACGCCAAGCGCCAATCCAATGGCCGATAAAAACTCTATCGCGCCCAGTGCCAATACCACTCCAGCCGGCGCGCCCATCATTTGCGCCATGCTTTTGGTATTTTTCAACTTCGGTAAAGAATGATAAATAAAAATTATCGCCACCGCCAAACGGAGAATAAAGAGCCCGATGTCGTTGTATTGTGTTAATTGCGTGAACATAATTTTATGGGTTAATTAATTTAAATTATGGCCTTTCGGCCTTTCTTTTTATAGAATATCAGATTGGTCTGACTTGCGCAACAAATCAAAACATCCTGTCAAAACAAAACATCCGCATCGTCGCAGACTTTATCTTAATCATTTGTTTTTTCTGTTCGGCAATTGTAAAAAATTATTTTTTGAAACGATTGACTTCCCCAGTTTTCTTTCTATCTGTTTTCTCGCGGTGCCGGCGATCTGTCCGCCGACTCTCGCGTCGTCTTTTAATTTTGGCACGCCTTTTGAATTTTCAGTCCGGTGAATTTCAGTGGTGGTTTTTTCTCCGAGCATAGTTAAGATTAATTCAAAGTCACCCATATGATCGCGCAGATTTTCTCGTTTCAGACCTTTAATTTTTTTATATTCCGTTGGCGTCATGCCAAAAGTCGCTTTGGAAATTTCAGCTGTTAAAATTTCGTAATCTTTACGCTCTTCAGCGCCGCGCTTTTGCCATTCATCGGCTCAACCTTAGGAGAAGGAATTGATTGTATTATACGAAACAATCCTTCAGTGTTTGCGCAGTCGGTTTCACGCATTTTACCGTCCGTGGCAAACAATTTCAACCCGTGACAAAATGTCACGACTTCACCACCCTCTTCATTTAGCCTCTGTTTGAGTTTCCGCCAATAGGCGCCCGGATCAGGGCTATCGGTAATAGCGCTACAGATATCCACAACCGAAAACCACCATTCTTTTTGATAAATAGTTTGTCTTATCTCCTTGCCCTTAAACAAAGCGATCTGGTTATTTTGATTATCCATAAATTTAATTTGAAACGGTAATTAAAGGTTGGATTAATTTTACCACAAAATCACAGTCAACAAAACACCCCCGCGTTCGGAGGTGTCGTAATCTTTTAATTTTACAATCTTATACTCTTTCCGCCCTTACTTCAACAACCCCACTATCAGCAACGCAACTATATTAGCCACCTTAATCATCGGATTTACTGCCGGGCCGGCAGTGTCTTTGTACGGGTCGCCGACCGTGTCGCCGGTAACCGCGGCTTGATGCGCGAACGAACCCTTGCCGCCGTAATTTCCGCTTTCAATATATTTCTTCGCGTTATCCCACGCTCCGCCGCCGGCAGTCATTGAAATAGCGACGAACAGGCCGGTGATAATCGTGCCGACAAGCAAACCGCCCAATGCCGTGGCGCCTAAAAATAATCCGACCAAAATCGGCGCGAGAACCGGAATCAACGCCGGCAAAACCATTTGGCCGATCGCGCCTTTGGTAACAATGTCAACGCACTTGGCATAATCCGGTTTGCCGTGCCCATCCATAATGCCGGCGATCTCTTTAAACTGCGTCCGCACTTCTTCCACTACTTTACCGGCGACTTTGCCAACTGATTGCATTAACAACGAGCCAAATAAATATGGCAATAAACCGCCGATGAATAATCCGGCCAAAACCAGTGGGTCGTCAATTTTAAATACTGATGAAATTCCGCGCTCAACCAATTTATGAGTGAAATCCGCGAACAAAACCAACGCGGCTAAACCGGCGGAAGCAATCGCGTAGCCTTTTGTCACCGCTTTGGTCGTGTTGCCAACCGCGTCCAATGGATCGGTAACTGAACGAACTTCTTCTCCCAATTCCGCCATTTCAGCGATACCGCCGGCGTTATCAGTAATCGGGCCATACGCGTCAATGGTCACAATAATTCCCGCCAATGATAACATTGCCATGGCCGCGATGGCTACGCCATAAAGTCCGGCCAAATTAAACGCGACGAGTACCGCCGCCACGATAAAAATTACCGGCAAAGCGGTAGCTTTCATTGATACCGCCAGACCGGTAATAACATTTGTGCCGTGTCCGGTTTCCGACGCTTTGGCAATTGATTTAACCGGCCCGTATTTTGTTGAAGTGTAATATTCAGTAATCCAAACCATCAGCCCGGTTAAAATTAAACCGGCTAACGCGCTACCCAACAATTGTTTAACTGATAATCCCAAATCTCCGGCATAAGCGCGGGAGGCGAAATAAAAACCGATTAAGGCCAACACCCCCGCGGCCGCTAATCCTTTGTATAACGCGACCATGATTTTTTTCTTTTTGCCTAGCTTGATAAAAAATGTGCCGATGATGGAAGCGATAATTGAAATCCCGCCCAAAATCAATGGGAACATAATCGCTGATTCATTGCCTTTGAAAGTCAACGCGCCCAGCACCATTGCCGCGACCGCTGTCACCGCGTATGTTTCAAACAAATCCGCGGCCATGCCCGCGCAATCACCGACATTATCGCCAACATTGTCGGCAATCACCGCTGGATTCCTCGGATCGTCTTCTGGGATTCCTTTTTCAACTTTACCAACTAAATCCGCGCCCACATCAGCGGCCTTGGTAAAAATCCCACCGCCGATTCTGGCGAAAATAGAAATTAAACTTCCGCCGAACGCCAAACCGATTAGAGAATTGATGTCTTTAAAAATTAAATAAAAACCGCCAACACCAAAAAGTCCCAAACCAACAACCAGCAAGCCGGTAATTGACCCACCTTTAACCGCCACATCAAGCGCCTGTTTCAGCCCCTTTTTTGCGGCTTCGGTTGTCCTAACGTTGGCTTTAACGGACACACGCATGCCTAAATAACCGGCTAAACCGGAAAACGCGGCGCCAATCAAAAATCCCAAACCGGTCTTCCAGCCCAAAAACCACCATAATACCGCAAAAAATACCACCGCGACCAATGCGATTGTGCTAAACTGACGTTTTAAATACGCTTTCGCGCCGTCTTCAATCGCCCGCGCGATCGCCTGCATCCTGTCCGTGCCGGCCGGCAACTTGTTGATTAAAAAAATCAGGGTGATTCCGTAAACAATCGCCGCTACCGCCGGTATAAGAACCAAAAGCCATGTTCCTAACATAAGTTTGTGTTAAGAGTTAGTTGATTTAGACGAGGTATATTATAGGAAAAAGAAGAGGATAAGTCAAGATGTGCCGCCTTTTGGAAAATAAAATGACATGTGGATAATGTCCTTGACAAATCCAAAATTTTGTAGTATAGTTATAGTAATCTGATGTGTTGCTTGGACACTACAAGCCGCACCCAAAAACAGAGTATCACAATAAGAGTCTTTGTAAAAGGACTCTTTTTGTTGTATAATTTGGCGCGGACCCGGAGGGCCCGTGGTGTAACAGTAACACATCAGATTGATACTCTGACTATACGGGTGCAATTCCCGTCGGGTCCACAAAAATCGTCTCTAAAGAGGCGGTTTTTGATTTAACAATCCAAGCGGGTGGCTAGATTGTATTTTGTAATAATCAGTGTTAAACTTGTTTTATACCAGAACCCAAACCGTATGAATAAAATAAAAATAATCCTACCCTTATAGTCTTCTTATGCGCCTAATTAAACCGACATTAAAATACAAAACAAGCTTCCAAAAAGGACTGAAGGAGTTTCTTAAGATTGACAAAAGAAATCGGGGAGACCCGGGCAACGAGGGAGATCCGGCAAAAGTTGATGAATATATTAAAAAAAGCCGGTACTACGAAAGAGGCGTGAATTTACCCAAAGGCATTGTCCCGACCTCCACTTTTTGGCTGATAGATAAGGGTGTTTTTATTGGACGCGTGGGCCTAAGGCACAAATTAAACAAAAAACTACGCGGCTTCGGCGGGCATATCGGCTACGCCATCAGGCCATCAAAACGCAACCAAGGCTATGGCAGTGAAATTTTGAGATTAGCCCTGCAAAAGGCCAAACAGTTGGGCCTCAAAAAAGTTATGGTCACTTGTGATGATACTAACATCGCCTCGCAAAAAATTATTGAAAAAAATAACGGTAAGTTGCGGGAAAAAAAGAAGTGGGAGGGGAAATTAATGCGATTTTATTGGATTAAAATTTAACATCAATAAAAATACTTGATCTTTAAAAATTATTTACTTGCCCCACCAACATTGAAAGGAGACAGCAATGAAACGGTGGAAAAAGGTGGTGGAAGTCTACTACAACTTGTTTAATGCGAAGTTCGCTGTCATTTCGGCCGTTTTCAACGGCATGGTCGCGATGATGGTGAACTCGGCGCACTGCCCCGGAGTTTGAAAGCTTGACAGCATTTTTAATTCATGATAATATTGTAATACTTTGTATTACAATTAATTTTAAACACGAAACCTATGCGCCAGGTAATCAATCTGTCTCTCCCGCCTCTCATATTCGCGCGGGGATATAAAAAACTTCCCAGCGCCATTAAAACCATTGCTGAAGAGCAAGAAACATTTTTTCGCAAAAATCCTTTTGACCAAAAATTAAAAACCCACAAACTAAAAGACAAATTAAGTGGTTTTTTGTCTTTCTCCATTGGTTACAAATACAGAATAATTTTTGAGCTCTCAAGAAACAAAAACACCGCTTATTTTCATTCTGTTGGAAATCATGATATTTACCAATAAATCATGCCGGCGCTTCTTTAACCACCCACACCTTGTGGGCGGTTTTGTTTTAAAATCCCAAATCTCTTACTCAACGATAAAATCTGTGCTATACTTTAAATTGACACAAAAACAAAATGGGTAGATAATATCTACCTTCTGTTTTATGCCCATTAACTACCACAAAACATTGTTGATTGGTCTAAAAAGCCTGGTTTATCTAAAACGCGGCTTAGTTTGGTCGTTAACGCGGATTTCTTTTTTATTTATCAAACTCGGTTTGCTCGGGAAAAATATTTTTGGCTTTAGGATTTTAAAAATCGGCTTTCGTTTTAAAAAACTGTTCGGCAGGCTCAATTTAAGCGGCGGCAACCGCCTGACTGAATTGCTTGGGTCAAGATGGATTCTGCAAATAATCATTTTTCTTGTCATAACATTTTTAATGATTCCGCACAGCCGGCTTTACACGCGCGACACCGCTGAAATCGCCGGCCAAAAAACTTTGCTTTATAAAATCGTCGGCCCTGGCAACCAAGACTTCAGTCTTGAAGAAATAACATTTGAAACCGTCTCCACCGCTGTCCCAGAAAAAACCGCGCCGAGCTGGAAAGAGGGCGCAGTGAGCGCGCAACTCGGCGCGACGGCCGGCGCCGCGAGCCAGCCTATTCAACCGCAGGATATCGCGTCTATAAGCTCCGGTGGCATGGCTTTATCAAAGCCAACCATCTTGCCCGGCGCCATCGTCCCCGGATCAACTTCTAGCCCGACCAAAACGCAAATCGTCCTGCATACGGTGCAAACCGACGACACCATAGGCAGTATCGCGAAAAAATACCGCGTCAGCATAGCTACGATACTTTGGGCCAACAATCTAACTGAACGTTCCTATATCAGGCCGGGAAACGAATTAAAAATTTTGCCGGTGTCCGGACTTCTCCATACGGTTAAAAAAGGAGACACAATCGCGAAGATTGCCAAACTCTACAAAACCGACGCGGAAAAAATAATTAAATTCAATAAATTAAAAGAAGATGGGTCTGATGTGGTAATCGGCGAAGGGTTGGTAATTCCTGATGGTTTGAAGCCGCAGCCGGTTTACGCTCCAAGTCGCGTTTACACTAAATTGGGCAGTATTTCCGCGCCACCGTATTCAGTGAACGCGCCCGCCGGCTCCGGTTACTTATGGCCGACAACCGTGCGCAGAATCACGCAATACTTTACCTGGCGCCATACCGGCATAGACATTGCCGGCCCGGTTGGCACGCCGATTTACGCCTCGCGCAGTGGAACGGTTATACGCTCGCAATGCGGCTGGAATGGCGGTTACGGTTGTTATATCATAATCGACCATGGTGGCGGTACCACTACTCTTTACGGCCACAACTCGCGCCTGTATGCCAAAGTCGGCGAATCAGTTTCGCAAGGACAAACCATCGCTCTCATGGGTTCTACCGGACGCTCAACCGGTCCGCATGTACACTTTGAAGTTCGCATCAACGGCCGCCGCGTCAACCCGTTTCAGTACGTAAAATAAGTATGTTTACAAAAATAAATTCATCAACGACGGTCGGTTTGGATTGCGCGCCGATTACCGTGGAAATTGATCTTGGCAAGGGTTTCCCAAATTTTCAAATCGTCGGCTTGCCTGATACCGCAATACAAGAAGCCAAAGAAAGAATCCGGGCGGCGTGGAAAAATAGCGAATTGCATTTTCCCAACGGCCACCGGATTTTAATTAACCTCGCGCCCGCGGATGTGCGCAAAGAAGGCTCGTCTTTTGATTTGCCGATGGCAGTGGGAATGTACACCGCGCTGGAATTGCCGGAATTGGATTTGAATAATTCAATTTTTATCGGCGAATTGGCGCTGGATGGAAAACTTCGGCGCACTACCGGAATTTTGCCGCTGGCGATTTACGCGAAACAAACCGGCTACCAAAAAATTTTTGTGCCAGCGAGCAACGCGAAAGAAGCCGGACTGATTTCCGGAATTGAAATTTATCCGGTGGAATCTTTTCGCGCGATAGTAAACCATTTGTCGGAATTTGAGCAAATTCAACAACTTCCACCGCAAGAAATCAGCAAATTATTTTCCCGCTCTGTTTACGAAATGGACATGGCGTATATAAAAGGACAAGAATATGTTAAACGGGCGATGGAAATCGCGGCTTCCGGCGCGCACAACATTTTGCTCTCCGGTCCGCCCGGGTCGGGAAAAACATTGCTGGCCAGAACCCTGCCGTCAATCTTGCCGCAAATGACCGCGGATGAAGCGATTGAGGTAACAAAAATTTATTCGGTCGCCGGCATGCTGCCGGAAGAAATGCCGTTAATCACTGAACGCCCGTTTCGCGCCCCGCATCACAGCGCGTCTGATGTGGCTCTGGTCGGCGGCGGAAAATTTCCGCGCCCCGGAGAAATTTCCCTCGCCCATCGCGGCGTTTTATTTTTAGATGAATTTCCGGAATTCCCGCGCACGGTTCTGGAAAGTCTGCGCCAGCCACTGGAAGACGGCGTGGTTACAATCTCCCGCGCGCAAGGAACAATTACTTTCCCCGCAAGTTTCACATTAGTCGCGAGTCAAAACCCCTGCCCTTGCGGTTATGCCACTGATCCGGACCGTACCTGCTCATGTTCGCCGATGCAGATCTCGCGCTACCAGAAAAAAATCAGCGGCCCACTGTTGGACCGCATTGATTTGCATGTGGAAGTCCCGCGAGTGAAATTTGAAAAACTTGCCAAAGAAGAATTGGCCGAGTCTTCGGAAAAAATCCGCGAACGGGTTGAGGCCGCGCGCGAACGGCAGAGAGCGCGATTAAAAAATTCGCCTTATCAAGCGAACAGTGAAATGAAAAATAAAGACATTAGGGAATTTTGCAAATTAAACGACCAATCAATTGATTTGCTCCGCCAAGCGGTTACTCAAATGCATCTTTCCGCCCGCGGCTATCATCGCATTCTCAAACTCGCCCGCACCATCGCTGACCTCGGCGGGGTTGACGACATCGCCACCGAACACGTGGCTGAGGCGTTACAATATAGGGCGAAGGTGGAATAAATTATAAATTTTGTTTTTTCTTGTTAAATTTTGCCGCTCTCAATTCTCCAAAAACAACCATCATCGCTCCCGCCACAATCATCACATCAGCCACATTTATCACCCCTGTCAAAATCCGTAAGTAATCAATCGTGGCGCTGAAGAGAACTCTGTCTATAAAATTAGATAACGCGCCAAAAATAATAAGCGCAAACGACACGTGTTCCATCTTCCATTTTTCATGTTCTATATTACACGGCACACGCTTAATCGCCCAAATAATCAATCCAAAAATAATCAATGGCGTAATTAAAACCAACAGCCAGTTTGGAAACGGCAGAGAAAACGCGATACCAGAATTCGCCATATACTCCCATCCCAGCCACTTGCCGGCAATATAATATTCAAAATCCGGATTGCTCCGCGCGAAAAATTTTAACAACTGGTCAACCAACAAAAAAATTCCGCCTATGCCCACTAATACGCAGACCCTCGGACGGAATTCTTTAACAAACATATTTTTATCTCAACTTATCTCTACTTGTTTCTGTCTTCAATATCTCCTATCTCAATTTATCTCCATTACCCCAGCGATCTCAAGTCTC
>JACRPD010000038.1 GCA_016214105.1 Candidatus Magasanikiibacteriota bacterium | reverse complement strand
ATCTTCCCAAGCCCCTTATCAATCGCTTCGCAACCTTTGACTGTGGCATTCACTTTGCCTGTATGGCCAACCATGTCAGCATTGGCGAAATTGAATATTATGGCGTCATACTGGCCTGATTCAATTGCCTTGATCACTTCTTTGGCAACGTTCGCCGATGACATCTCCGGTGCTTGATCATAAGAAGACACCTTCGGCGATGGAACAATCTTGCGCTCCTCGCCCGGGAAAGGGTCTTCTACTGTGCCGTTCAAAAAAAAAGTGATATGCGCGTATTTTTCCGTTTCCGCAGCATGGTATTGTTTCAATCCGGCTTGGCTGATGGTTTCCGCCAAAGAATTGTGCACCACCTGCGGCGCGAATGCCACTACTACCGGCAATTCTTTTTCAAACTCGGTCATGGTAACGAAAAAAAGATTTTTGATATAATTGCGTTCAAACTTGCTAAGCGTCGGCAAAACAAACGCTTTGGTCAGCTGGCGCGCGCGGTCCGGACGGAAGTTGAAAAAAACCACCGCGTCTCCGCTCTTGACCGTCGCCGTCGGTTCACTTTCTTTGCCAATTACTATGGGGACAAATTCCTCATCGTAAACTTTACGACCGTAAGATTCTTGAATTGCTTCTTCCGGTTTGGAAAAATACGCGGCCGCCTTGCCCTCGGCCATGGCGCGATAAGCTTTTTCCACCCGATCCCAGCGATTGTCGCGGTCCAGAGCGTAATACCGTCCGGAAATGGAAGCAATCGCACCGCGCTTGAATTCTTTAATTTTTTCCTGCAGATTTTTTACAAAATCAATGCCGCTGTTATAGATCGCGTCGCGGCCGTCCAAAATGACATGGATGAATACGTCTTTAATCTTCTGTTTTTTGGCAAAATCCAACAGCGCGTTACAATGGTCTTGGCTGGCGTGGACATTACCCGGGCTGATTAAGCCGATTAAATGCAGGGCTGATTTATTTTTTTTAATCTGCTCCGCCGCCTGCAAAAACGCTTTGTTTTCAAAAAATGATTCGTCCATGATCGCCTTGTTAATGCGCGGCAAAGTTTGATAATACACTCGTCCCGCGCCGATATTCAAATGTCCGACTTCGGAATTTCCCATTTCGCCGAACATCAAACCCACCTCATTGCCGGAAGCGTGAAGCGTCATTACCGGATATTCTTTTGTGAGTTTCGTGAAATTTGGCAGTTTCGCCCGCGTTATCGCGTTGCCTTCATGGTCCGGCGCCACGCCCCAGCCGTCCAAAATTGCTAAAACCACTGGTTTGGGTACTTTCATAATTAAATTAGACTTTTGCCGGTCATTTCTTTTGGTTTTTTGAGTCCCATTATTTTTAACAATGTCGGCGCGATGTCGGCCAAAATACCATCGGACATCTTCCTACTTCCAGCTAATTTACTTATCAAAACGCACGGCACTGGATTTACCGTATGTTCGGTCATAATTTCGCCGGTTTTTTGATTTATCATCTCTTCGGCATTGCCATGGTCAGCGGTGATGAGAGCCTGCCCGTCTTTTTTTAACAACACGGAAATAATCTCTCCAACCGCTTTATCAACCATGCGGATGGCTTTTTGCGCGGCTTTAAAATCTCCGGTGTGGCCGACCATATCGGAATTGGGGAAATTAACGCAAATAAAATTATATTTATCTTCTATTAAATAGCCGATTATTTTTTTGCTCAATTTCGCCGTGTTCATCTCCGGCTGTTCAGCGTAAGACCGTGTTGGCGGAGATTTGATAAACTCGCGCGTCTCGCCGTTCAGCGGGTCAGCATAGCCGCCATTGATAAAGTAAGTGACATGCGCGTATTTTTCCGTTTCGGAAATGTAAAGCTGGCGATAGTTGTCATCAATCACCGCGGGCAAACAATTATCAATATCCGGACTTGGAAAAGCGGTAAATAACCCCTCAAGATCAGGTCCAAAATCCGTCATAGCCACAAAACGAATATTTTTCGGACATTTCGCGCGCTTAAACGCGCCCGGATTGTTTTTCTCAAAATCTTTCTGCACAAACGCTTTGGTAATCTGCCGCGCGCGATCACTACGAGCATTAATAAAAAAAATTGCATCATTATCTTTAATGGTTGCAACAGGTTTACCCTGAGCGTTAGCCGAAGGGTTCTCAACTATGATCGTCGGGCAAACATATTCATCGGTATCCCCGCGATTGTATGACTGCGCCAAACCCTCTTCGGCTGATGGCGCGGCGCAGCCTTTGCCCAAAACCATGGCTTCATAAGCGCGCTGAGTTCTTTCCCAAATCTTGTTGCGATCCATGGCGTAAAACCGCCCCATTATTGTGGCGACTTTTTCATGCGCCAGCATATGTCCGCGCAATTCATGCAAAAAATTTGTGGCTCCGTGCGGCGAAGAATCCCGGCCATCGGTAATCAAATGTAAAAAAACTTTTTTCTGCCCTTCGCGCCGAAAATATTCCAGCATAGCGTGAAAATGTTCCGGACAAGCGTGGGCGCTGTTGCCGTCGGTCAGAAGGCCGATAATATGCACCGCGGTTTTATATTTTTTTACATGAAAAAGCGCCTGCTTAAACGCCTCGTTTTTGAAAAACGTCCCCTCATGAATCGCCTCGGAAATCCGCACCAAATCCTGTTTAACAACTCTTCCGGCGCCAATATTTAGATGCCCGGCTTCAGAATTCCCCTGCTGACCATGAGACAAACCGACAAACTCGCCAAAAGTTTTTAAGGTTGAGTGTGGATATTTTTTAAGATACCCAAAAATATTCGGCGCGGTTTCCGGCGTGATCGCGACCCCTGGTTTTTTCGGGTCAGCCAAGCCAAAACCGTCTAAAATTATCAGCATCGTCGGGCGGTGGTTGTGGTTCGTTTTTGACATAGTGAGTATATTATAACTCAAATGGTGGATTTGTTCAATCTTATCTTCAACTAAACAAAAAACCACCTTCACCAGATGGGCTTTTGTAGCTTCCTTACTCTAAAATATTATCTTTCAACTTCTCCGCCTCAATCACAAAAAATTCTTGCCACTCGCTTGGTTTAATTTTATGAATCATTCGCGGATAATCCTTAACCTCCTTGGCTTGAAAAAACTGAACACCGAGCTGTAATGGGTCAACGTGCCAATCAAACTTTATCTTGGCTTTTTTAATTAAATCGGATATCTTCCACTTCCCTTCTTTCAAAATCAAAAACAAATCAATAAAATCGCGCGAACGCGGCTTCTGATAAATCGTAAACAATTTGTTGACCGCGATATCCAATAAACTGTCAAGTGACAAATGCCCGATTTTCTTTTTCTTCTCTATCCGCGGAAAAGGAAAAAAAGTAAATTCTGTCTTGACCACATCGCCATCTTTGAGATGCAAAAAAAATAAATTCCGATTGAATGACTGCTGAAAATCAATCTTTTTAATCCCGCCCGCTTTTTGTATTTTTTTCCAGAAAACAGACACTGCTTGCGGGTCAAATTCTTTTTCCGAAAAAAAATCCAAATCCTCGGAATACCGGTGTTTTAAATAAAACTCCGCCAAAGCCGTGCCACCGGTTAAATAAAAATTGGAACAAATTATTTTGTCCTTGCTTATCATCTCTAACAATCTCCTTTGATTAGCGCTCAAGATTATTTTGCCGGCCATAAAAGAAAAGATAAGTAATTTTTCTTTTTAACGTCCAAATCCAACTTTGACCAATTTTTTTTCAGCTGTTTTTTGTTTATTTTTTCCTTCCCTAACCCAAAATTCACCATCTGCTCCAAGTGCCAGATAGTGTACTGTTTTTTGTGCTTTTTCAGCTGTTTAATATCAACCGACCAATTATTCATATATTATAATTATATCATATTTCAGCGAAAAAGTCCACAGACACAAAAAAACCCTCTCCTTGTAGGAGAGGGCGAGGGGTGAGGTCTCAACGAATGTAAAACCCACAAACTTTTTATTTATGATAGTTCCGATGAGACCTCATCCTGTCCTTCTCCTACGAGGAGAAGGGACGCAAAACATAGTTTTCATAAATATTCTTCGTCTCCCTCGCCATCCTCTCTCCGGAAAACCTTTTCAGATTTTCTGCCGCGTTTTGTTTTAATTGAAATCTGATATTCTCGTCAGTCAAACCGCGATGGATCGCGTCCGCCATTTGTTCAACATTTTCCGGGTCAAAATACAACGCCGACTCACCCAACACTTCCGGCAGACAACTGGCGCTGGATGAAACCACCGGCGCGCCGTATTGCTGGGCCTCTAATGGCGGCAGTCCAAAACCCTCGTACAAGCTTGGGAAGACATAAAGCGAGGCGCTTGAGTAAAGTTGAGCCAATTCATCATCTGGGACATAACCGACGAAGATTGCGGACTTAGGACACAGGACGTAGGACTTAAGATTTGTATAAAAAACACTCTCTTTACCAGCCAAGACTAATTGATAATCAAATCCGAATTTTTTTTCAAAAATCCCCCACGCTTTTAATAATCGATCCAAATTCTTATGCGGATACGAATTACCCACATACAAAACATACGACTTGTTAATCCAAAATTTATTCAAAAGTTGTGTTTTGTTAATTGTGTTCTGTGTTCTGACAACCGGCGCTTGGTACGTCACCGCCATTTTCTCCAACTCCACTCCCAACGTCTCATGGACATCCTGCCGCGTAAATTCACTCGTAACAATTATTTTCTTCGCTTTTTTAACCGCGTGGCGCAAAACAATCCGATGCGCGCGGTCTTTCAGCCAAAATTTAATCGGCCCCAAAGTCGTGGCTTCCGGCCGCGGATAGTGATACATTATCAAATCGTGAATCGTCACGACAAACGGATCATTATAAAATAGCGGTACATTCCAATGCGGAAAATGCATCAAATCCAATTTTTCTTTCTGAATTATTTTTTTAAATTTAATCTGTTCGGCTAAACCATACCATGGAATATCCGCCACAACCACACTCACTTTTCCCTCCCCCTTGTAGGGGGAGGTCAGGAGTGGGTCTCTGACATCGCGCACAAAAAACACAAACTCATTTTCAGAATCAATCTCCAACAAACCTGTTATTAATTGTTGAACATACCGCCCCAATCCTGCCTGTTTCGGACCGTACATTCTGGCGTCAATGCCGATTTTCATATGTGTAAATTTTTAAAAAGGTCCCCTCTCCTCGTAGGAGAGGGACAGGGTGAGGTCACAACGAGTACAGAATAAAAAAACTCTCACAACTTAAATTTTAATCACTGACAAAAACTCCTTCGCTGTTTCCCCCCAATCAAACTTTTTCACTTGTTCTCTCTGTCTATCAATTCTTAATTCATAATTCTTAATTCCTAATTCATCGTCGCGCAACACTCGCACCATCGCCCTACTCAACTCCGCGACATTCGCCGGATTGACATAACAAACGGCATCGCCGCCAACTTCCGGCAAAGACGAACGGTTGCTGGTGATAACCGGCGTGCCGCAAGCCATGGCCTCTAAAACCGGCAAACCAAAACCTTCGTATAAACTTGAATAAACAAACAAACTGGCTAAACGATACAACGCGGGCTTGTCTTCTTCGGCGACATAATTGATATAACGAACATTGGGCATCTCTTTAATCGCGCGCATCACGTTTTCGTTCTTCCATCCGCGTGCGCCGGCGATGACAAGTGTGTAAGTGTGTAAGTGTGTAAGTGTGTAAGTGTTCTGAAAAGCTACGACTACGGCTTCAACATTTTTTCTTGGCTCAATCGTGCCTAGAAACAAAATAAAATTTTCCGGAAGATTATATTTTTTTCTCACTTGTGTTTTGTTAATTGTGTTTTGTGTTATCAAAGCGGAAATTCCCGGGTACAACACTTTCACCTTCTTTTCATCAACGTCATACGCTGACACAACATCCCTCGCTGTACTCTCCGATGGCGTCAAAATCAAATCCGCCCGCTCGCACTGCTTTTTCGGCCGCAATAGTTTGTGCCACAACCGTTGTTTGGCGGTATAACACTCCGGTAGAAATTCAAAAGACAAATCATGAACAGTCAAAATAAATTTTGTTTTGGAAGTTAGAGGGGTAAAGTTCAGATTGGGAGAAAACCAAGCCTCCAAATTTTCAATTTTCCCCTCGGCCTGGTTCCACTGAGTCACCACGAAGTGAGCTCGGGACGAAGGCAATTTACAATTTTCAAACAATTTTTTAATGACTAAATTATCTAATTTTACAAAACCCAAGAGTAAAAAAAAGTTTAAAAAAATGTTAGGCCACTTTGTAGAGACATAATGCACATTTTGATAATCCCATCTGGGCAAAATCCCTGAAATATCCTGATAAGAATTATAAAACAAAAAATATTGATTCTCTCTGTCAATTTTAAAAACAGCATCAAGCAGTCCGAAAGTATACTCCCCCACACCAGTCCTTTGCGGGTCCATCAGACATCTTATATCAACGCCAATATTCATAATTCATAATTCATAATTCCTCGCCATCAATTCATCGTATATCTAACACGCACTGATTCAGTCCCTGTTTAAACTCTTCGTATCTATCTTCAACATATCTTTTAACCCGCTCTTTGAACGCGTCAACGCCGTAGCGCTCGGCATGCTCGCGGATTTTTTCACTGGCCCAATTCTCATGATTAAAATGCAAAACCGTATCTAACAACGACTCCCAATTCTGCGAAGCAAAAAATTCTCCGGTCTCGCCGGGAATAACCGTTTCCGTGGCTCCGCCGACCGGATAAGCGATTACCGGCCGGCCGCAGGCCATTGATTCAATCGGCGTAATGCCCAGATCTTCAACCTGCGAATGAATCAGCGCCCGCGCGCGCGATAACAGCGCGGCCTTCTCTTCGTCGCTCACTCTGCCGACGAACTTAATATTATCTTTAGCGTATTTTTTTAATTTATCCTCTTCCGGCCCATCGCCAAAAATAACCAACGGCCAGCGCAAACGGTTAAATACCTGAATCAACAAGTCAAACCGTTTATATGGCACCAAACGGCCGCCGGCGATAAAATAGTCGCCAATGTCTTTACTGATAAAAAATTTATCAATGTCAACCGGCGGATAAATAATGTCACTGTCGCGGCGATAATACTTCTGAATCCGGTTGCGAACCGTGCCAGAATTGGCAATAAAATGATCCACCCGATCCACGCTCATTTTGTCCCATAGCCGCAGATGATAAATCAATCTTGGCAAAGCCGCCTTAATCAGACGATTGTATTTTAACTCCTCAATATATTCATGAGTGTCAGTCCATAAATATCGCGTCGGGGTGTGGCAATAAGAAATGTGCAAAGTATCAGGTCTAGTCAACACGCCTTTGGCAAAAGCGCTGGTTGATGACAAAACAACATCAAACTCATGCAGATTGTGGCGCTCGGTCGCGAACGGCATCCATGGCAAATACCACTGATATTTTTTGCGGCCGAACGGCAGTTTGGCTAAAAATGATTCTCGGATGTCCGCGTTTTCAAAATCATCAATCTTTTTTTTATCATGAAACAAAACAAAAACCGGCGCTTCCGGCCAGATTTCATGAAACGCTTTCAGAACTCTTTCCGCTCCGCCGTGTTGGGATAGATAGTCGTGAACTAATGCTATTTTCACAATGCTTTTCTTCTCTTAAAAATCACAAATGGCGTTTTGATAAAAATAATCAAATCTAAAAACATGCTCCAACGTTCAATATAGAAAATATCAAGCTTCATTTCCTCTTCAAACGACAAATCGCTCCGGCCGGAAATCTGCGCCATGCCGGTGATTCCTGGTTTTAACGTAAACACGGTCGGGTATTCTTTTTCATATTGCTCAACCTCGCGCGGCTGATGCGGCCGCGGACCGACGATGCTCATATCGCCGATTAAAACATTAAAAAACTGCGGCAATTCGTCCATGCTCCAGCGCCGGATAAACCGTCCGAATTTGGTAACGCGCGGATCGTCCGCAATTTTATATATCGGCCCGGTCTTTACGCTCTTTTCTTCAATCAAATCTTTCTCTTTCGTTTCCGCTTTCAAACCGGCTCGGCCGAATTGCGGCCCGGTGCAATCTGCTTGAAACATGGAGCGAAATTTGAAAGTAAAAAACTTTTGCCCGCGAATACCCACTCTTTCATTTTTATAAATCACCGGCCGTCCGGTTTCCAATAAAATAATTACGGCAAATAAAATCATTAGCGGCGCAAGTGCGGTAATTGCGAACAAACTAATCAGAATATCAACGATTCTTTTTGCCACCCTGCCCCAGCCGTCCAACGGCGTGCGTTTCAATTCCACCATTGGCACGCCGGCCAGCGGACTGACTGACATATTGGCTGAATAAGCGGAAAATAAGTCCGCGGAATATTTAAAAACAATGTGGCGCAAATTACAAAAATTCAGCGCCCGCAAAGCTTCTTTTTCATTCGCGCGCGGATTAGTAAAAAGAATTTCATCCAGATTTAATTTTTCCAACGCGGGAATCAATTGCGCGGAAAAAACATTGTGCTGTCCGACCACTTTATAACCCAGTTCTTTTCTTTGATTTAATTCCCTGACGACATCGCTGGCTATTTCTTCTCCGCCAATCACTGCCACGCGTCGCAAACCCAAACCCGCGCGATACATCAAGCCCTTTAAACCGCGAATTAAAATTCTTCCGATGGAGACATAGATAATGGCAAACACCCAGCTAGCGGCGGCCAGAAAACGCGAATCAAATTGCTGTAAAGCGAACATTACATACAGAGCCACCACGCCCAGACCCACGGAACAAGCAAAAAATATTTGCGTTAAATCCTTTGACAGCTT
>JACRPD010000034.1 GCA_016214105.1 Candidatus Magasanikiibacteriota bacterium | reverse complement strand
GCGCGTACAGCCCATCTCCCGCATATGGCGGATAGTTTCCGGGGTGATGAGGTCGGGACGGGTTTCAAGGGTGAGGCCGATGATTCTGTGGCGCGCTGTTTCATTGCGTTCCTGCTCTTTTTTTGATGCTGTGTGTAAGTGTGTAAGTTTGTAAGTTTGTAAGTTACTTATACACTTACTCAGTTGTACACTTACGCACTTTTTGCCTCTGTTTGCAGCTCTAAACGACTCCAACATAAACCAGTATTGATACTTGAGTGGATACGCGTTCCAACTCCCGCCTTTGACAATAAATTCAATTTTATCAGTGGGGTGGCCGTTTTGCTCCAACATTTCTATTCTTCTTTTCATTTGTAAATACGGATCAAACTTAAGTCCAAACGCCCGCGCCGCGGCCGGTTCAGTCGCCAGATAACTTTTTGGCATTTTGGCTTCAGAAGGGCAGTAAACGCATTTGCCCGGGCAGGGGAATGGCTTGGTTAAAGACGTCACAATCGCCACGCCGGAGAGGGTGCGGATATCTGCTTTACGCATTAGTTTTTCCAGCGGTTTATTTGGTTTAATGCTTTTCTTTTTTACCAAATTCTGGTAAGCTGATAACAACAGATGATTTGGCGGCTGATTGATTTTCAACTTATTGCAAGCTATTCTCCGCGTATTATCAAATTCCGCCTTGGTTAGAGGTTTTTCGGATATAATTTTTAAAATTATTTTTTCGTTAATGTTTTTCATATTTATGAACCCCAAAGATATAATAAAACAAAATCGCCTCGCTTACAACCTCATTGCTGATGAGTTTTTACTAAAACGTCAGTATCGGCTTGATGAATTGCGCTTTTTAGAACAATATCTTGACGACGGTGACAAGATTCTTGACCTCGGCTGCGGGTGGGGGAGATTGTATCAGGTTTTTGCCGGCCGGTCAATTGATTACGTCGGCGCTGACCAAAGCATTGAGCCTCTCAAAATCGCGCGCAAGAAATTTCCTAAAATAAAATTCGTCAGAGCGGAGATGACAAAATTGCCGTTTCATGATGGAGAGTTTGATAAAATTTTTTGTATCAATACTTTCCACCATCTTTTATCAAAAGATTTGATGCTGGAAGCATTGCGGGAGATGAAAAGAGTTTTAACACCGGACGGACAACTGATAATGACAAATTGGAACCTAAGAGGAGGTTGGCGCGAGAAAAAAATTGAGTCTAAAGAATATAAAGATATCGGGAATAATAACTATGAAATTCCATGGAAGAGTGATCTCGGGATAGTGTTGGCTAAAAGGTATTATCACGCTTTTTCTCCCTTGGAATTGAAGAAACTTTTGAACCAAGCGGGTTTTGAAGTTAAAAAACAGTATTATGAGAAATGGGGGAATAGAAAGAAATGGGGAAAGAGGAGTAACAAAAAAGATGGGGCGAATATTGTGAGTGTTTGTCAACCCCTGACAAGTTGTAGGTAAATTTTTTGGTTCATTTTTTTGTATAGCATTGTGAGTTGACGAGACCTCTCCCTCGCCCTCTCCTCTGATGAGGAGATGGAAAATGTTACATCCCCGTCACCAAACAGACCACCGGTCCGTTCCACTGCCAGCCGGAGAGCGCGGCTTTTTTGAGGCCGGCGACAGAAAGCGCGCTGTTGGGAGAAATAACGAGTTTGCAAGTTTCTTTAACTAAATTTATCGCTTCCATAATTTCTTTATCATCAATAATCCAACCAGACCCTCCGCTGGTTTTGACAGACTCCACAACTTTTGGTTTTCGTATAGCAGTGCGGTCTACTATTGCTGATGCAATTGACACCAGGCTTTCGTTGTCTGTCATTCCGAGCGAAGCCGAGGAATCCCTTGTATCAGTTAATTGCGCGGCACCCGCCAGATCAAACGCTTCCGCAATCGGATGACAAGTGGTGGTTTGAACAATATGAATCTGCGGACGATTTTTTAATTTTAAATAATTATCCGTCCAAAACGCTTCGCTTAAACCTTGCGCGGTCGTGCCGGAAGAAGTCGGGATGAAAATTGCCGCGAGATTTGGTATCTTGTCCAGCTCTTCCGCAAGCTCAAAATATCCTAAAAGTGCGTTATCATCGGTTGATTGGCGCAGGATTTTTGCGGCGCCATCCTTATCCATTTGAAACGCGGACTGTTTCGGCCTTTCCACTTGTTCAATTTTAATTTTCGCGTCTTCAATCGTCAACAAAAGAAGTTTTAATTTTTTTTGATCAATATTTTGGCCGACAAAAACCGTGAGCTTGATTTTGCTCGGATTGTTGCGGTTATGCGCTTGCGCGGCATGAATGGCGGCGAGCGCCGCGTTGCCGGAAGAAGAAATCACGAAGTCAATTTTACCGTCTTCTTTGAAGTATTTTTTTATCATCAGCGGGATTGAACGCCCTTTGTGCGAGCCGTATTTGTGCTGATCCTCGCGTTTAAGGTAAACATCTTTTACCCCGAGCGCTTGGGCCAGTTCGCCATACGGCATTTGGATTGTCTTCATATTTGCATTTAAGTTGCTTTTATTGTATCATATTTTCACATTAACACTAACTTTACTCTTATGAAACTGATCTGTCCAGAGTGTAAAAATGAGGTGGATCTTTCCCGCTATCCAAATCTGGCGGTGGGGAATGTCATTGAGTGCCAGATGTGCGGGATTTCGTTGTTGGTAAACGCGATTGGTGAAGAAGTTGTAGCAGAGATTGTGGATGAAGGCAAGTAGGGCTCGCAAGGCCTTGTAAGCCTCGTAAGCATTGTCAGCCTCGTAGGCCTCTTATTAATTCTTCAATCATCCCCCTAAATCCATGGCTACCCAGAAAGACGATTACGTCTCCAGCGCATTTGTTTTCCACTAAAAAGTCAATTAATTTTTTATCATCAGAAATCTACTTAACATTCGAATGTGTTTTACTGATAATTTTTGCTAATTCCTCACCCTCAAGCGGCGGGGATTTTTTTTGGTCGTGTTTGATACGGGTTAATCCAGGAATTATAACTAAATCAGCCGCGCTGAATTTATTATCATAATTCGGAATCGCTTCCGGCTGTCTGTTGCCGGTGTTGGGTTCGAATATCGCAATCACACGGTGCTTGTCATTCCGAGCGGAGCGAGGAATCTTTCCTAGATAAATCTTTCTTAATGTCTCCAAAGCCGATTGCGCTTTCGCCGGCGAATGGGCGATATCATCAAACACAGTTATCTCGCCTTCAAATCTTTTTTCCAATCTCCTTTTTAATCCCTTAAACTCGCTAATGGCTTTAATAATTATCTCCGGCTTAATTCCAATCTCACACGCCATCGCGAACGCGCCGGTGATGTTTTCAGCCATGTAGTTGCCGAGGGTGTTTGCACGTAATACGTAAGATGGATCATGGATCATGGAGCATGGAGCACACATAGCGATTTTAAATTCTATGCCATCGTTATTTTGTTTGACATCATAATATCTATAATCAGCGCTACCAGATTTTCCATATGTTTTAATCGTCGGTTTGTTCCATGGTCCATGTTCAATGTTCAATGATACACTTTCATTCATCACAATCGTCCCATTTTTCGGCACTGACTTTACTAAATTCTCAAAAGCCGCAAAATAACTCTCTTCCGTCGGATACACATCCGCGTGATCCCATTCTACCGCTGTTAAGAGCAGGTGGGTGGGGGAATAGTGCGCGAATTTCGGCCGATTGTCCCAGCGCGAGCTTTTATATTCATCGCCTTCGAGCACGGAATATTCCCTCTCCTGCCCGAGGAGAGGGCGAGGGTGAGGTGGGAGCATCGCTGATGGAAATTCGACATCAACCGTCAGCCCCCCAAACATATAATTTGGCTCCATTCCGGCTTGCGTCAAAATCCAACTCAACAACGCGGCAGTGGTGGTTTTGCCATAAGTTCCGGCGCAGACAATGGAATTTTTTTTGACAAAATATTCCGCGATCAGCTCCGGATAAGATTTGTATTCAAGCTTATGTTCTTGCGTGTAAAGCCATTCGGGGTTGGTTGATCCGGCGACATTACCGACAACAACTAAATCCGGCCTTTGCCCTGAGCTTGCCGAAGGGGACATCTTTTCTGGATGCCAACCGGTATAATAGTCAACTTTGTTTTTTTTAAGATAATCGGAAATCGGCGGATAAATACCCACGTCGCTTCCAGTAACTTGCCACCCGGCTTTTTTGAATGCCAAAGCCAGCGCGCTCATCGCGACGCCGCAGATGCCGATGAAGTGAATATGTTTCATAATATTTTTTTCAGTTCATCAATATCTGTTTTCCACCCTTTCCCATCAAACCACTCCAATCCCTCAAACTGCAATTTGTAAGTATCAGTCGGACGCTGGGCCGAGCCGAGATAAATGTATTTTTTACCGCTTTCTTTCGCGTAAATAACCGCTTTTAACATCATGCCGAGGCCAGTGTTCGGGTTTAGGAGATAAGAGATAGGAGATAGGAGATAGAACGGATAAGCGTAATGGATTATTTTGTTTGTTTCTAATGCTATACAGTAGCCAGCAATGTCTGTTTTGTTTTTGTAAATAAAAAATTTATTAAAATTTGATTGGTTAGAAGTCAGCAATTCTTTTGTTTTGTTGGCGCTGAAGATGCCTTTGCCAAATTTTGTTTCATAAAAATCCTTCGCCATTTTGCCAATACTCCAGTCATAATCTTCAATCGGCAAGTCATATGTCCTAAGTCCTATGTCTTCCGTCTTTTTTAAAATGCGTCTATTCTCGCTCGTCAGTTTGAATTTTTTTAAATCAATGCGAATACTGCGGGTCTGGTTCATCACGCCTTTGCCAACACGCGTAAATAAATAGCCCTGGTTGTAGAGGGAGTTAATGTTGGAGTCAGAGAAGTCAGTTATAGTTTGTTCAGCCCACTTTAGATACATATTAGTACAGCGCTATCCACAGTCCCAACAACACCACGGCCGCGTGCATAATCCAAAACCGCATCACGGTTTTTTCTTCGCTCCAGCCGCGAAGTTCAAAATGATGATGAAGCGGCGCCATTTTAAAAATTCTTTTGCCTAATAAATATCGCCCGAAAAGTTGGATGATTACACTGCAAAGTTCAAGAAAAAAAATAAAACCAAAGAAAGGCAGCAACAGCATTTTATTAATAATAATTGTGTTAATCGCCAACAGGGCGCCTAATCCGAGCGAGCCGACATCGCCCATTTGAAAGCGCGCTGGCTTGACATTAAAGTAAGTGTAAGTAATCAAAGCGCCGGTAGCTGTCGCGTTAAGCAGAGTAATTTCTCGATATCCGGAAAGCCAGCTTAAAACTGTAAGCGCGGAGAAAGTAATCATGAGCGAACCGCCAGCTAAACCATCCATGCCATCAGCGACATTGACCGCGTTGGCGGTGAACATGACAAAAAATATTATTAACGGAATCAGCCACCAGCCGATATTTATATAACCGTCAAATGGAATAAAAATTTGCCGCCAATTTTCTCCGAGTTTGAAATAAATCCACCACGCGGTAATCGCGCCGGCCGCGAATTGCAAAAGTAATTTTTCATGAACATGAATGCCTTTGCCCGGATGAGAACCAAGCCACAATGACGAGCGTTTGAAAATCGACCAAGGCAAAGTAAGTATCAGCCAAATTCGTTGTGAAATTGATTTGTGCACGCGAATCAGTTTTAAAACCTGCGCGAGTTTTCTGTTCCTGCGTTCATGACCGTAGATATGAAGGATATCATCAATCCCGCCCAACAGCGCGGCTAACAGCATTACGCCAATCGGCATCCAGGTAAATTTTCTTTCCCAATTAAATAATCCGGTGATTACCGCTATCGTCACAATTACCAATAAACCGCCCATAATCGGCACGCCGGCCTTGCCTTTTCGTGCGGAAATAGCCAGCGTCGGGTCATATTCCGCCCGGCGGGTGATTTTGTATTTATAAAGGATCTTAGTCAAAATCGGCGCCCAGAGAAAGGCGATTAAACATGAAATCAGGCCGAAAGCAATGGCCGTCCGGAGGAGATTAAGCGAGGCGTCTGGGAAAGACATATTTATGCCAATATATTAGCAGAAAAGAAGCGCAAAAGCAAGTTGCGTGTTTATTTTGTTTATGGTAATGTAAAAATAGGCAATCACAATAGGAGAATGCCATGGAAAAGAACACACAAGTTCCTTACAACGCCGAATGGTTCGGCGCCATGTTCTTGTTCCTGCGCGGTCTTTCTTTTCCAGAAGGGTCCGCGTTCGTTGATCAGCGAGATCAACTAGTCCAGTTCATGGAGGAAATGGCAGCCGCGCAAAAGGATCTGGAGGATGTTCGCAGACAGGCCGGTGGGCGAATTTACCACCCGATCAACGTTGTATACGCGGCAAGGGAGAATATTGGTTCTTTGTGGGGGTGGTTCCGTCGATCCTCGGTCAGCCAGATTCATTCCAAACGCGATGTCGTTGATCCGTAGAAGTTTCTCCGCATACCCTTTCAGTTCTCCGCTGGCTCGCCTCGTTCTTTCCTCGGCGCACTATCTCTGCGCCACTCACCAAAGACACTCCGTTAAGCGGGGTGTTTTTGAGAAGATGTTTATAGTATTTTTAGCCGTTTAATCTTAATCCCCATCGCCGTCTTCGCGTATTCTCGCATTCGCGGTTCGCTCCAATTTTGTTCAAGCAGATTTTTGTTTGGATCAATTATTTTTATTTCTTCTTGTCTAACTCCATGATTGTAAAGTCCGTCGTCCGGGAATTGGAAGGAATGGGTGTAGCGTAGAACCGCCTCACCAACTTTATTTATCAACAAAATGTGATGCAGACTATGATTACTTCCTGTGTTCATCATGATGATTAAGTCGCCGGGTTGGATTTCAGAGAGTTTTATTTCTTTAGTATTAATATCATTAAAAAAAGTATTAACGCCGGTATTTTCCGCCGGACGAAGTAACGCGATTAATTTGCGAATCGGGCTTTTTATCCACGGCCGTTTGATATGTTTGCGCAATGGTCCGAGTTTACGCGCGTTCAATTCCGCGTTAAGAACATGATAGATTAAGCCCGAACAATCAACACCCAGATTATGTTCAACTAAAATTTTTTTAGTTTGCTCGTCGTTTAAATTTTTTAAATCAACTTTTTCCCGCAATGCGATTAATCCCGCTTCGTCAGCAATTTCTTCCGGCGTTCCTTTGCCAATCAAAACTCCCAGCGCCCCGCGAACGCGGCTTCGTTTGTTATTAAAATAAGGACAGGAGATTTTTTTTTCTGAAAATGGCAAAAGAAGATAGTTTTTTATTATTTGTAGCGCTTGGTTGGAGAGTGTCTTGCCAGACATAGGACTTATGACGTAGGACTTAGGATTTTATTTTTTATATCTGTCGGCAGTAGGTTTGTTTTGCGCAATTTTTTTATTTCAATCCACCTCAACTTATAACTATTTTCTTTTGAATTATAATCTTTTTCCGGGCCGCCAAGGGCTAATCTGCCGGTAAAACTTTTTACAAAAAAATATGTTTCGTCTCTGCCGTTGCTGATTATTTTAAGCGGTTTTTTTGATTGGTCAAGTTTGACTCGCAATCCGGTTTCTTCCAGCGCTTCTCTGGTCGCAGTATTGGCAAGTTTATTGTCTCTGCTTTCGTGGCTTCCTCCGGGCAAAATTAAATAACGTCGGCCGTACTTATTACGTTCAATTATTAATAATTTTTTATTTTTTATAATAATAACGCCGGCTCGCTTTGAATCCCAGACATTTCCGCCCTTGACACAGCCTATAAAATCAATCATTTTCTTGCCAACCCCGCTCAATTCATTGTGTTTTGCCATTACGCCGTCGGTTGTCTGCATCCGCAATAAATCAGCGCCAGGCTTGTCATTGTCATATTTTATCACGTTAAATGGCGGTTTTTTGCTAAATTTCGGTTTCGGCAAAGATGGGATATGCTTTGTCACTCTTTGCACCATCTGCGCCCCATTGTTAATTTTAATCAACTCGCAATCAGCTAAATCAATGCCCAACAAACTCGCCAAATGCGCCTCAAACGTCGTCAAATATGTTTTGTTAATTGTGTTTTGTGTTTTGTTTTGTAGTTGGCTTTCATACGTCGTACTCGCCGGCTGTCTCGCGTTTATTTCCAGTAAATATAATCTTCCGGTTTTTTCATCAACAACAACGTCAATCCCAAACAATCCTTTCCAGTCCGATTTTTTTAATCGTAAGCCGACGTCTGTCGCGATTTTTTTGTATCGCGCGGTTTGTTTTTTTGATAAAATTTTACGCGGCAAAGCCCAGTCATTGCCGATCGTGGCGAATTGTTTATCAGTAAACGGCATCAGGCCGGTAATTTGATAACTGATATTGCCCAACAAAATTTTGTTTTTGCTAACGACATTGTTATTGGTAAAAAGCGGGCCGATAATATATGGCGCGATTCTCGCCTCACGTTCCGGAAATGTTTTTTTAATATTTTTTAATATTTTTTCGTTTTCAATTAAAACTGTCCCACTGCCGGTATGCGAGCGATTGAATTGGAGTATAAATTTTTTGTTGACCCAACAGATGTCTTTGCATTTTTTGATTTGATATGGCGGAAGATATTTTCTGAGATCCAGCCCATCGACTTCGCTCAGGGCAAGCCATTTAATCTGCGATATTTTTTCTTCCACTTTATTGGCCAGTTCAGCCGGCGGGTTTAACAATTTCCAGTCATTGTCAGCGCAGATTTTTTCTATTTGTTGGGTGGGTTTGAAAACGACGATGCCCACTTTTTTGCCTTTCAGATATTTTTTTACTTTTGGATGTTGGAGGAGTTCGCGCGTATCTAGCTGTTTTTTTTCTTTAATCAACAAAACATTTTTTCTGCCTTTCGCGATAGAGTTGCCAAAAGGAGTGTAATTTGAGATAATAAAATAGCCGGGAGTATCCAAATCAAATCCCAAAGCGCGTTCAATATCGCGGGTGATGTAGATGGTGGGGGAGGGTTTTAGGCGTTTTTTCAACTCAAACATAGTGGTGGCATTATAATTGATTTTTGACCAGCTTACAAGGCCTCGTAAGCCTCGTAAGCCTCGTAAGCCTTATGGACGTAATCTACCAACAACTCAAACAATTCGGCAGAGTCAAAACCAATGAGCCGCTGTTCAAACATACGACTTTTAAAATCGGCGGGTCGGCGCGGTTTTTGGTTATTGTTGAAGACCGGGAAAAAACAATCAGTCTGCTTAATTTTTTGCTGGCCGAAGGAATAAATTATTTTATTTTAGGTGGCGGATCTAACCTTCTATTTTCCGACGAAGATTTTGATGGGGTAGTCGTCAAAATCAAAAATCAAAAATCAAAAATCATAAATAATGAGATTGAAACGGAAGCCGGCGCGCAGTTGGGCGAAGTTTTAATTTTAACATTGAAACATAATTTAACCGGAATGGAGTGGGCGGCTGGTGTGCCGGGCACGATCGGCGGGGCGGTGCGCGGGAATGCCGGCGCGTTTGGGTCTGATATGGCTTCTAATGTCGATCGGGTTGAAGTTTGGCGCGATGGGGAAGCGATAATTTTATCAAAAGAAGAATGTGATTTTGGCTATCGTTCCAGCGGATTAAAAAAAGGCGGTTCGGTGATATTACGCGTTTGGTTTAAGTTTCCGGCAGGAGATAAGAAAGAAATTATGACGAAGGTGCAAAAAAATTTACAGGCGCGACAGGGAAAGTTTCCGCCGTTTCCTTCCGCCGGTTGTTTTTTCAAAAATATTAAATTGGATAAGTGGCCCGGTAAAAAAGAAGATTTACCGCCAATTTTTTTGGAGCGCGGCACGGTGCCGGCCGGTTGGTTGGTGGAACAAGCTGGCGTCGGCGGTTTAACCGTCGGCGGGGCCAAAGTTGACGCCAGCCATTGTAATTTTGTGATCAATGTTGACAAAGCCACACAGTCTGATGTTTTACAATTGGTTGAAATTGTGAGAGAGAAAGTGTATAATAAATTTGGAGTGGAATTGGAGCAAGAGGTTGAAATAATAAAATAATTTTAATAATTTATTATGATAATTAACATCAAGGCCACTAACATTGATTTAACCGATTCTATCCGTCAGTATGTGGAGGAAAAAATGGGCGGATTAACAAAATATTTCAGCAACATCACCCAAGCTGATATTGACATCGGCATGGAATCACATCATCATCAGAAAGGAACAATATTTTACGCGGAAGTGAACGCGCACACGCCCAAAAAAATCGTGCGGGTTAGGAAGAATGCCGTTAACTTGTATAAAGCGATTGATAAAGTTAAGGATCATATAAAAGTTGAGTTGGGAGAGAAAAGCAAGCGGATGCAAGCGAAGAATAAGAAGGTGTTGAGAGACACGAAAGAATATCAGATGTGAAGTCGTTTTTTAGCCCACTAATTTACGACCACTAATAATACAAATAAATAAAGATGGTAAATAGAAATTACCATTTTTTGTTTTCTTAAAAGTGTAAAGAACGTTATTAATTCTTATTATATTAGTGTTAATTGGTGGTCGTCGTATTGGTGGGCAATGGACAATTTTATCTATTTATGATATTATTTTGGAGAAGTAAAATTTTGGAAGAGTGCCCGAGTGGTTTAAGGGAACAGTCTTGAAAACTGTCGTGGATGAAAGTCCACCGTGAGTTCGAATCTCACCTCTTCCGCGTAATGAGACTCTTGCGCCCTTCGCTCATCAAAGCGAAGGGCTTTTGCGCTGTAATAAGCAGTTTCTTATCTAGCAGAATAGAGTTCGAACAAATGGATTGAACGATCTGGCGTTTTTGGGAGTCGTCTGCGACGAGGAACCGTTTCTTCGCCTGGTTGAGCGCCAGAACAACGGCCTTGGCTGGTTCGAACACTTCGGTGACGTTCGCGGGGTGTTCAAGGGATGAGAGGTTGCCGAGCAGCTTCTCGCGCTGCTCCAAGTAGTCCTCGTCGCGGACTACGTTGCGGACACGCAGGTCAGTCAATCGGGCGAGTTGTCGCTCAGTGGAATATCGGGCCTTGTCTCTGGTTGCCATGGTTGCTCGGGACAGGTCGTGGCTGTCTTGGGCTATCCGGTCGATCGTTTCCATGTACCAGCGAGCGATGGGATCCGGAATCTCCAGTCGCGCAAGGAAGCGGGCGACCT
>JACRPD010000037.1 GCA_016214105.1 Candidatus Magasanikiibacteriota bacterium | reverse complement strand
TTTATCTAACCGCGCGCGTTCCACGTTCAGCACCTTTCCACGCAAGGGAAGGATGGCTTGAGTGTGGCGGTCGCGGCCTTGTTTGGCCGAGCCCCCGGCGCTATCGCCTTCCACAATATACAATTCCGACTCGCTCGCGTCTTTGCTGGAACAATCAGCCAGTTTGCCGGGCAGAGTAAAGCCCTCCAGCGCGCCTTTGCTCAAAACCGTTTCGCGCGCGATGCGGGCCGCGTTTCTGGCTTTGGCCGCGAGGATGCATTTGGCGAGAATTCCTTCCGCGTCGCGCGGATTTTCTTCCAAAAAAATGGCGAGCGCGTCCGACAGCACTGTTTCCACCGCCGGTTTTACGTCAGGATTGCCGAGTTTTGATTTTGTTTGTCCTTCAAACTGCGGCTCGGGAATTTTTACGGAAATAATAGCGGTCAAACCTTCGCGCACATCATCGCCGGAAAGATTGGCGTCTTTTTCTTTTAGCACGCCCTTGTTGCGCGCGTAATTATTCAGCGTGCGGGTTAAGGCCGTCCGGAAGCCGGCCACATGCATGCCGCCGTCCGGATTAGTGATGTTATTTGCGAAAGCGTATAAGTATTCGGAGTAGCTGTCAGTATATTGCAAGGCGATTTCAACATTAATTTTATCAACTTGTTTTTCCACGTAAAAAATATTGTCGTGCTTGACTTCGTTGTTTTTATTTAAATGTTTCACGTAACTGGCAATACCGCCTTCAAAGTAAAATTGATATTTGCTGATTGGCAACTGCACCGCGGTTTTGTCTTTGTTTTTTTCTTCCAAAGTCCGTTCGTCAATAATAGTAAGATGCACGCCTTTGGTCAGATAGGCCTGCTGGCGCAAGTGGTCAATAATTGTTTTCCATTCATAATCCAAGGTTTCAAAAATACTTTTGTCAGCGTGGAAAACAATCGTGGTGCCGGTAATTTTTGTTTTACCGACCGGCGCGACTTTTTTCACCGGTTTTCCGCAATGATAAGTTTGCGTCCAGATTTTTCCATCGCGATGCACATACGCGCGCATTTCGGTTGACAGCGCGTTCACGACCGACACGCCGACGCCGTGCAAACCGCCGGAAACTTTGTATCCGCCATCGCCGAATTTTCCGCCGGCGTGAAGTTTGGTCAGCACCACTTCCAAAGCGCTTTTCTTTTCCGTCGGATGAATATCCACCGGAATGCCGCGGCCGTCATCAGTTACCGAAACCCAGTTTTCCGGCAGAAGTTTGATTTCAACATTTTTGCAATAACCGGCCATGGCTTCGTCAAAAGCATTATCAACCACTTCCCAAATCAAGTGATGTAAACCCGCCGCGCCGGTGGAGCCGATATACATGCCGGGCCGGCGTCGTACCGCTTCCAACCCTTCCAGCACCGTGATGTTTTTGGCGCTGTAGCCGGAGGTTGGAGAGGAACGAGTGGACTGGGGGACAGGGGAACGAGGAGCGACGGACTTCGGATTTCGGACTTCCGCTTGTTTTACTTTAGTCTCGGTTCGGACTTTATTGGCTTTAAGAACTTTATGGACTTTTGACTTCGGCTCGATTCTTCCTTTCATTACTCGTTTGATAGGCATAAATAAAGGCTTATAATGCTTACGAAGCTTACGAGGCTTACAATGCTTTGAATAAAATTATGAGAATATTATAGCATAGACGGCGGCGCTGTTCAAGTGGTGTGGTGATATGTGATATAATCAAACTGATTTAATTACTAAAATATGCCTATTCACATTCCCGCAAACGAAATTCATTTAACTTTCGCGCGGTCGTCCGGCGCTGGCGGACAAAATGTTAACAAGACTTCAACCAAAGCGATCTTGCGCTGGTCAATCGGGCATTCGCTGGTTTTGTCGTCCGAAGAAAAAGCGTTGGTGCGGATAAAATTAGCGAATAAAATAAATAATAATGATGAAGTGGTGATAATGTCGGAGGAAGAGCGCTCACAGCCGCAAAATCGCGCGCTGGCAATTTTTCATTTGCAGGCATTGGTTGCTCAAGCGTTACGCGTGCCAAAAAAACGCCGGCCAACTCGGCCGACTAAGGCGTCTAAATTACGCCGTTTAGAATCCAAAAAAATCCGCTCGTTGGTTAAGGCGGGGAGGGTGAGGGCGTATGACGTATAA
Source organism: Candidatus Magasanikiibacteriota bacterium (assembly GCA_016214105.1). Taxonomy (GTDB): domain Bacteria; phylum Patescibacteriota; class Patescibacteriia; order Magasanikbacterales; family UBA922; genus 2-12-FULL-43-12. The sequence goes on along the minus strand of JACRPD010000037.1, from coordinate 15,477 downwards.
AGATACACGAGGTGTTTTTGTTTTTGAGAAATGTCGCTCTTTTGGGCGACTTTTGATATAATGGGTGGGTTAATTAATTATTTGAAATTTTATGCAAAAAGACAAAAAATTGGCGATTTTTGAAGGCCAGCAAATTCGTCGAGTTTGGAATGAGAAAAAAGAAGTTTGGTATTTTTCGGTAGTGGACATCATCGCGGTGCTTACTGGGAGCGGTAATCCTCAAGTTTACTGGCGCGTAATGAAAAAACGTTTACTTGATGAGGGTTCTGATGAAACCGTTACGAAATGTAACGGTTTGAAGATGGTCGCCCCTGATGGCAAAATGCGCACAACTGACGCCGCTGATGTGGAAACATTGCTGCGTCTTATCCAATCCGTTCCCAGCCCTAAGGCCGAACCAGTTAAACTTTGGCTGGCGCGCGTCGGTTATGAAAGAATAGAAGAAATAAATGATCCGGAGAAAGCGCTCAATCGCAGTCGGGATTATTGGCAAAAAATGGGCAGGAGCAAGGCGTGGATCCAACAAAGAATGATGGGGCAGGAAATCAGGAATAAATTGACTGATTATTGGAAAAATAATGAAGTTACACGGCAGGATGAATACGCGATTTTAACAAATATAATCCATCAGGAATGGAGCGACTTGTCGGTGAAAGAACACAAAAGTTTGAAAGATTTAAAAACAGAAAATTTACGGGATCACATGTCTGATGCCGAGTTAGTTTTTACGGCGTTAGCGGAACTGTCTACCCGCCAAATCGCGGAAACCATGGAGACGAAAGGTTTGGAAGAAAATAAGATTCCTGCGAAAAAGGGCGGCGGCATTGCCAAAAACGCGCGGATGGAATTGGAACAAAAAACCGGCAAGAAAGTTGTGAGCGGGAATAATTTGAAATTTTTGTCAGCGCGAAGAAAGTTGGGAAACGGCGGAATAAATTTATGACTCAAACGCAAGCGCTGGCTATACTTAAAACCGGCGCGAATGTTTTTTTGACCGGCGAGCCCGGGGCAGGCAAGACGCATACTATCAACGAGTACGCGGCATATTTGCGCGCGCGTGATATTGAGCCAGCGGTAACCGCTTCTACTGGCATTGCCGCCACGCATTTGGGCGGAATGACGATCCATTCTTGGAGCGGAATCGGAATTAAAAATAAATTGGATAAACGCGATCTGCATAACATCGCGACCAATAAATATATCACTAAGCGCGTCCAGCCCGCGAAAGTTTTGATTATTGACGAGGTGTCCATGCTTGCTCCAGGGACGTTAGAAATGGTTGACGCGGTTTGTCGAGTGATTAAACAAAATCAAGCGCCGTTTGGCGGCTTGCAGGTGATTTTTGTCGGCGATTTTTTTCAACTCCCGCCGATTATTAAAAAAGATTATAACGAAAACGAACAATCCGAATTTTTTACAGAGCAAGTTTCACGCTTCGCTTTTGATTCACCAGCATGGGAACGAGCTAAGCCTGTGGTTTGCTATCTTACCGAACAATATCGGCAGGATGATAATGTTTTTTTGAATATATTATCAGCGATCCGGCGTAATATTTTTGGTGATAATCATTTGCGCCATCTTGCCGCGCGGAAAGTGGAACAACATTTGGCGCCGGAGGACGCGCCGAAACTTTTTTCGCATAATGTTAATGTGGATAGTGTTAATGAGGCGATGTTGGAGAAACTTCCAAGCCAAAGGCATACTTTTAAATCAACCTCAGACGGCCATCACGCTTTGGTTGCGGTTTTGCAAAAAGGCTGTCTGTCGCCGGAAACGCTTTGTCTTAAAATCGGCGCGGCCGTGATGTTCACAAAAAATAACCAGCGTGAAGGATTTGTAAACGGCACGCTGGGCGAGGTTTTGGGGTTTGATAAAGAAAGCGGTTTGCCAATCGTGCGAACGCGCGGCGGCATGAAGATTGAAGTTGAGAAAATGAGCTGGACCATAGAAGAAAACGGCGAAGTCCGCGCGCAAATCACTCAATTGCCATTGCGTTTGGCCTGGGCGATTACCGTGCACAAAAGCCAGGGGATGAGTTTGGATGAAGCAGTAATGGATTTGTCGCAAGTTTTTGAATTCGGGCAGGGCTATGTCGCGCTATCGCGGGTGCGGCGGTTGTCCGGTTTGCATTTGTTGGGCTGGAATGACCGCGCGTTTCAGGTGCATCCGGAGGTTTTGGCGAAAGACGAATCATTTCGTCTGGCTTCGCAAGAAGCGGAAGCGCTGTTTGCCAAGATTTCGCCGGTTGAAATGGAGCAAAAGCATAAAAATTTTATTTCTTCCATTGGCGGAAAAGAAGCGGGCGTTCGGCCGACGTATTTTAAGGCGGTGAAGAAAAAGAAGAAGAAGGCGAAGAAAAAGAAAACAGCGTGGGGAGGGTGGGGCGGATATGGGCGATAGCAAACGAATGGCAAAACGCAAAATTGATTTAAGGAAATCAAACTCCGGACATGCGCCGGAGTTTTTTGTTGTTTTTCTGTTTGACGCGGAAAGTTGGCAGGTGTAAAATACGAGCATTCCTAATGTAAATTATGACGAAAGAAGAATCTCTATCAAAGGTAAAAATTTTGGTTGATAGGTTCAATAATTTGACCGAACAGGAAAAAAATAGATACAACGAGGAGCAAACGAAGGGATATTTTATCCGTCCGCTTTTTGAAGCGCTTGGCTGGGATTTTTCTAATTCGGATGAAGTTTCTTTTGAGGAAAAAGTTGCCGGCGGCAAGCGCGCGGATTATGAATTCAAATTGAACGGCATACCCAAAGTCTATCTTGAGGCCAAATCAATCAAGACTGATTTAGATTTGGAACAGCACGCGAGGCAAGCGATTAATTACGCGTGGAATAAAGGTGTGACTTGGGCAGTTCTGACTGATTTTGAAAGCATTAAGGTTTTTAATGCCCAAGGCCAGTCAAAATTATTGGCTGACAAAATGGTGTTTGAAATATCGTTTGCGGATTATCTGACCGATGAAAGATTGCGGCTTTTATCAAAAGAGAGTTTTTTGGAAAATGGTTTGGATCTATATGCTGAAAAGCACGCGAAAAAATTAAAGAAACAAACTGTTAACGAAACGCTATTTGGTGACTTGCGGGAAGCGCGCCGAATGTTAACTGACAGTTTTGGTTTGTGGAATAAAGGCACGGACAAAGAGACGTTGGACGAGGGTGTGCAAAAGATTTTAGATCGTTTGGTGTTTATCCGTGTTTTGGAGGATCTATGAGTATGATTTTAAACGGATACCGGCTGATGTGCTTGGCGGGGTTTATGAGAGTTATTTAAGCTACATAGCTCAAAATCCGATAGAGGTTGACATAGGCGGGAAATCTGGAAAGCTGTTGAAGGTTGAGGACAAAAAAGAATTAAAACAAAAATCGCGCAAGAAACGAAAAGAGCAGGGCATTTACTACACCCCTAAATTTATTGTTGATTACATTGTTAAAAATACTTTGGGAGAAAAATTAAAGGGAATTAAAACAGTCGGCGAACTAAAAGAATTGAAAGTGCTTGATCCTGCTTGCGGTTCCGGTTCTTTTCTCACCGAAGCTCTAGAGACAATTAATAATAAATATAAAGAGTTTGGCGCATCTGGCGGCCAAAGCATTAAGACCAATATATTATTAGAAAATATTTACGGCGTGGACTTGGACGGGCAGGCGGTAGAATTGGCTCGTTTAAATTTGCTTTTAGACGCTTTAGACACTAAAGCCAAACTGCCGAATCTGGCAAAAAATATCAAAAACGGCAATTCGCTTATTTCCGGCACAGAAAATGAACTTAAAAAATATTTTGGAGAAAATTGGCGAGACAAAAAGCCGTTTAATTGGCAAGAAGAATTTCCAGAAGTGCTCAGACAGGGCGGGTTTGATGTGATAGTTGGCAATCCGCCGTGGGGAGCGAATATAGACAAAGATGTCGAGTATCTCGAAGATTATTGTGCCAAATACCTTTCTTTATCAGCCGCGCTATGAGGACATAAAGGAGGTGGTAAATAAATACGAAAATTTTGTCATCAATTTGGGTGAGAGAATTTTTCATAATGTGCAGTTGCCGTCATGCGTATTGGTGGTTGTTAAACAGCAAGGGACAAATAAGTATGTCAAAGATTTAACAAGAGACAAAAGAGAATTGTTAGTTAGTAGGATATATGAGGCTGGTGCGGCACCGGTTAAAGCAATCATAAAAGATACTGGTATAACTTTTGATGAAGTGTTTTTATTAAAAGACGCGGGCGTGCAGTATGCCTCGGTCGGCGCTGGCAAAAGCGGTAAAGGCAAGAGTGATTTACCGCAGAGGATATTTAGTGATCACCAAGATACTATTTTTGACATGCCATTTATACAGGTTCAAATATATCAAGAAATGGTTGGTTTATAGATGATAGTATCAAGACGTGGTTCAGAAGTAATTATAAAGTAGTGGTAAAAAAGGGAGAGTGGGTGCACTTTACAAAAGAAGTTTTTGATAGTGACGAAAAGATTGTATGGAGACAGACGGCAGACACAATACACGCCGCAATTATGGATTTTAAAGCATATTTTGGTAAGACAATTCATGCGGCACTATTTAGAGATCAATACCAAAAAAAGGTTGATATTTATTACGCTTTGGCCATATTCAATTCTAAATATATTGATTATTTGTACTGTCTAAAAGTTTTGGAAACAGGTAAAGTTTTTCCACAAGTTAAATTAAAATATTTACGAAATTTGCCATTTGTCATCGGCGGTAAAAGCCAACAAAAATCAATATCGGATTTGGCGAAGAAAATGATAGATTTAAACAGACAACTACACTCAACTCCGGAAAATTCGGAAAAATATAATTCAATAAAATCTGAAATAGAAAAGACAGACAAAATGATTGACCAAAAAGTTTACGAGCTGTATGGGTTGACGGAGGAGGAGATTGGAGTGGTGGAGGGTAATATAAAATAAAAAAACCGCAGATGGTTTTTATTCAATTGCCCTGCGGTTTTTTGTTATCTTCGCGACGGTAAAAATGGTATTCGAATTTTAATTGTCTCGTCATTTACTTTTGCGTTTTTTATGATAGCGCATAGTTTCTTTTTTGTCAACACGACTTATCCGCAAGTAAGTATCAATTTACTTGACAAATATAAAGAAGTCTGATATAATGGTTTTAAAGAAAGGAAGGTGGATGTATGCATCCAATTCAAGAAAAAATCTTGAGATTATTGGAAACACAGGATGTGTCTAATTTGGCGTTGCGCAAGATTGCCGTGAAAATAGGCGAAACCGGCAGTCCGCAAAAGATTAAGCATCATTTAAATCAGTTGGCGCAAAAAGGGCTAATTAGGATTGATAAGAAAAATAATAAAATTGAAAAAATAAAGGCCGGTGTGAATAAAGAAGGCGGTTTGATTTCTTTGCCTATCTATGGTTCCGCAAATTGCGGCGAGGCGACTTTTTTTGCCGATGATCATGTTGAGGGATATTTAAAAGTGAGCGAACACGTTTTGGGCGATTTAATAAACAAATTAAAACATCTTTTTGTTTTACGCGCTGTTGGTCCATCCATGAATCGGGCTGATGTGTCAGGCAATATGATAGAAGATGGCGATTATGTAATTGTTTATAAAGAGGATTTGATTCCAAACGACGGCGATTGCGTTGTCTCTGTCATTGATGGTGTGGCGAACATTAAAAAAATTTACGTCGATAACAAAAATCAGCAATTTATTTTAGTTTCCGAATCAAACCAGGACTTTCCTCCAATTTATGTTCATCGCGATGACCTGGACAGTTATTTAATGGCCGGTAAGGTCGTGAAGGTTATGAAACAACCGGATGAATTGGCGGCTTTTCGCGACGCTGGCGCGTTGGATACTTTGAAGGCGCTTGGTCCAATGTCAAAAGAGGAGCATGATTATTATATGAATTTATGAAACAAGGAGAAATTTGGCTTGTAAATTATCCGGAAGGAGCGGGGCATGAATATTTTAAGGAGCGGCCGGCTTTGGTTGTTGAGAGTGATGAACAAATAGCAAAAACAAAGATTTTTACTGTTATGGCAATGACTTCCAATGCGAATAACCGCGTGGTTGATGATATTTTGATTACTATGGATAAATATAATAATTTACACAGCGATTCGGTTTTAAAAACACATCACATCCAGTCGTTTGACATTTCTCGTTTTATGAAGAGAATCGGAAAAGTTAAAGATGAAATTTTGGTCGGCGTGAAGCAGTATCTAAAAATTCATTTTGGGTTGTGATTGAATGGCGGAAGAAGTTATCCACAGATAATTTTTTTATTTTAGCACAAATTTTGTTATAATAATCCGCAAGAAGGGTAAACTTCTCCATTTAGAGGAGTTTTTTTAAAAGAAAATTTTATGACCAAGAAGTTTGTCGTTTGGACCGCGCTGATAACTGTTGCGGTTTTATTTTTAATCTTTTTTTCATTTGCTTGGGTGATGAATCGGCAGGATTTAGTTTTAGCCGGTCTGGCCAAACCGTTTTTTCCGTATTTTAAATATTCGCAAGAAGAATTAAATAAATTGTATCCGCAATATATCAATGCTGATGTCGCGACCACCCAATCGCCGGAGGAAACACATAAACTTTTTGTTTCAAAATTGAAAGAGGGTGATTTGAATGGCGCGGTGGAGTGTTGTTTTGTGAGAGGTGGTCAGAAAGATATGAAAGAATCTTTAGAACATATAAAAAAAGATGGCCTATTACCAAAGATGGCGAGTGATCTTGATACAATAATTAAAAAAATAAGCCTTGATTCCAGTAGGGCAGTGTATTCCTACAGCGTTTTAAAAGTGGATCAAAATTTTGGGCACAGAATTAATTTTATCAAAAATTCTCAAGGCGTTTGGTTGATTGAATCATTATAATATGTCTAAATCAAGGAAGATTTGGATTTTAGCGCCAATAATTTTTATCGTATTTATTATCGGCTCGTTTGTCTTTGGCAAGCGAGTTTTTTCTTATGACACAAAAATCGCGCATCCGAGCATAGTTACCATCGCCGGCTTGGAATATAACAAAATTTACGATCCGGATTTGACTTTGGAAGAAATCGGCTGGCTGTCGCAAGGCGCGGTGGAAGAAGATATGCCGACCCGCTGGCTGAATCATTTTTACGATCCGGTTTATAACAAAGGATTAGACAATGGCAAATATCCGAGTTCCAAAGATTGGTCAAGAATGACAAATTTTCAAACCACTTTCGCTCTCGGGGACCAAACTTGGTATCGCGCGATTGATTATTGGAAAAAAGGCGACAAGAAAAAAGCTTTTATCGCTCTCGGTCATATTTTGCATCTGATTGCCGACGCCTCGGTTCCGGCCCACACTCGCGATGACATCGTCCCGCCACCGGATAATATTATTTTCATAAACACTTTATAGACTTTAAAGACTTTATGACTATAATGGTCTGGGAAAACTAGACAATACCCTTAGATATAATTCGGTGGTATAATAACCACCTATGCGTAAAACATTCACTCCCAGCCAAAAAGCGAATATCGCCGTCACTGTTTTGAAAGGCCAACAATCAATCACTCAAATAGCCAGTGAGAATGAAATCCATCCGACCCAAGTCAATCAATGGGCTAAGATCGCGAAAGAAGGACTGTCGTCGCTCTTTACCGACAAACGCAAAGACGAATTTAAAGAACTGCGTGACAGAAATGAACAACTGTATAAAATTATCGGCCAGCGAGAACTCGAACTCGACTGGTTGAAAAAAAAATTACACCTTGACGCACCGTGAGAAAATATCGCTGCTTGATTACGAACATTCGATTAGTCTCACGCGCCAGTGCGAATTACTGAATGTGTCTCGCGCCAGCGCGTACTACCGACCGATAGTGAACGAAAAGGATATCGCCATCATGTCGCTCATTGATAAAATATACACCGATTGTCCGTTTTACGGTTCGCGCCGTATTCGGTACGAGCTTGGTCAAACTTATCAAATATTGATCGCTCGCGACCATGTTCGCCGCTTGCTCAGAATCATGGGTATTGAAGCCATTTATCCCAAATCCAAGCCAAATACGAGCGCACCTCACCCCAGCCACCGAACGTACCCATACTTGCTGAAAGGACTGTCAATTATTAGACCGAACCAAATTTGGGGCACAGACATTACCTATGTAAAGTTGGAAAACAACTGGGCGTATCTCGTAGCTTTCATTGACTGGTTTAGCCGTTATGTCGTTAGCTGGGAATTATCGCCGACATTGGAAATTGGTTTTTGTCTGATCGCTTTAAAGCGAGCATTGAAAATCGCGACTCCCGAAATTAATAACTCCGACCAAGGATCGCATTTCACCTCGGAACAATTCCTTGAACCATTAGTCCAAAAAAATGTTAGAATCAGCATGGACGGACGCGGGCGGTGTATGGATAATATTTTTACCGAACGCTTGTGGCGAACCGTAAAATACGAAAATATCTTTTTGAAATCATATCAAACGATTGGCGAGGCCAACCTGGGACTAAAAGAATATTTTCAATTTTACAATACCGCATCAATCGCTGAATTACCGGACGCCGTCAACCGTCTACTTTCACTAATTTTCAAAGGTTGAAAACCATTAAAAAACTTATCCACCGTTATATCTTAATCAAGCGATTTTACTGTCTTGACAAACCAGACCACCTTACTGCTTATTTACTGGATAAAATAATCTGATTGACCCAATTCTCTCCCTCTTTCACAAATTCATTTTTCTCAACTGAAAACGCCAATTCTTCCAGCAACTCAACTACCGCTTCCGGGCGGTGATAATAAGACTCAATTTCAATCAACCCGTCTTTGGTTTTAATCGCCGGCGCTTTGCGTTGATTTATATTTGTCACTAAAAATAGCCCGCCATTATTCAAAACTCTATAAGTTTCATCAAAAAACCGACGCAAATCTTTCAAATGCACGACTAAAAACGTCGCAATAACCACATCAAAACTTTCATCAGCAAACGGCAAATTTTCCGCCTCGCCACTCGCTGTCTCAACCGGTAACTTTATGGACTTTATGACTTTATGGACTTTTGACTTCAAATTCTTAAGCATTTCCCCTGACACATCCAACGCCGTCACCTGCGCGCCCGCATGGGCAATTCTCAATGCCAATCTCCCTGTTCCGGCTCCGACATCCAAAACTTTCTTGTCTTTTAAATCGCCGAGCATCGACAACACCCTGTCTTTCTCAAAACTATCCCAGTACTTCTCTTTGTTGGCGTAATAATCAGCCGCGAGATTATAACCAGTTTTTGAGTTTACGATCTTGATTTTGGACATAAAAAACAGATACTATCAGCAGATATAATAATATCATTATAACCCAATTAATCCTAAATTCAATCGCCGCCCATTTAAAACCGCTAAACCAAGTCACGACAAGTACGATATATTTTAATCCAACCCAAGCGATCCAGGCGACGACTTGTCCGGCCGGGAGAAAAATAAAACTTAAAATCACGGCAAGGAATCCGGACAGCATTAAAAACGGAATCAACCATAAAACCGACACATTCACGATTGGCGCGACGATTGATAAGCGGCCGAAATTAAACATAATCAACGGCAGAGTAGCGATAATCGCGGCCATGGTGGAGACAAAAACCTCGCGCAAACCATAAAATTCCGGCAATCTAATAAACCAGCGCTGAATTTTTGGCGACAAATAAACTAAACCAAAAGTAGCGGCGAAAGAAAGCTGAAACCCGGCATCCCAACGCAAAACTAACGGATTCTGAAGCAACATTAATACCGCTGACAAAGCCAGCACATTGCCAACACGCGATAAACGGCCGAGTTGTTTTGCCAGCAAAACTAACACGCCCATAATGCCGGCCCGCACAACCGAAGCGCTGGCGCCGGCAAAAATTACAAATAATAATATCCCGCCGCAAACCAGCCAAAACGCTTTTTTGCGCGGAATATATAAAAAAGTAAAAGAGGTGATTAAAATTGTCGCGATAATACTGATATTATAACCGGAAATCGCGACAATGTGCGTAATGCCGGTGCGATTAAACGCCTGATTCAATTCCCCCAACCCGCCGCGATAGCCGTAAAGCAAACCTGCCATAAAACTGGCTATCGGCTCATGCCAAAGCAAATTAATTTTGTCCGCCGCTTTATTTTTCACCCACAGAATCGCGCTATACGCGAAAAATCCTTCGCCCTCTCCAATCTTTTCCGCCCACGGCGATTGACAAAGCGCGAATATCCCCTCTTTCGCCATATACATGTCATAACGAAAATCTTCGTTGGCTTCCGGCTTTTCCAATTCACAATTTAATTTCAATACATCGCCGTATTGAAAACGCGGATAAAGATTAAATTTAAAATAAATTTTTATGGTATCCCCTCTCCTCGTAGGAGAGGGTTGGGTGAGGTCTCGCGCGTCAACAACATATCTCACCCCATCTTCTCTAACATCCGGCTCTCGGGAAACAAAACCGGTCAGCTCCGTCTCTTTGCCGATATAATTGGCGATGCGGTTTGGGGATAGCGGAAAAGCGAAGAGATAGCGAATGACACCAAAAACGACGAACAGAATGCAGATAACAGAGAACCGCGTTATTTTGTTTTTCCAAAAGACGATTAAAAAAGTGGCGAGGATAAATAGAGATAGGTAAAGATAAAGAAAATCAACCTTTAATTCAAATAAAGACGCGATGGCTACCCCGCCGATAAAACAAAAACAAAACGTTAAAAACGTTCTACTCTTTGAGTCCACAATGAAATCTAACATAGATTTAATCAGAATTGACGGACGATATTCAAATCTACAAATATCCGAATAATAAAGTATCAATCTTTACCTGAACCATTTAATATTCTCTTTGGATGCAGACGTTCTTCTCTAAAATTTACTAAAATTCCAAGGCTCAAATTAAGTACTTGCAAATACCTTCTAAGTTGGTAATAATCATTTTTAACAAGATAATTTTTATGTTTAATCTCCAACACTATTTTATTGTCAATCAAAAAATCTACTCTATGACGGCCATAGTGTTCAACTTGATTAGCTGCTGATAAAGCATACTCTCTTTTGTATGGTATGTCTTTCAGTTTTAATCTTTTTTCTATATAATCGCAAACCTGTTTTTCATTGGCGTACCTTCCAACCTCATTGTGTACATCAAAAAGAATACCGTTTATCTGGTATGATAATTCTTTGTGTACTATTTCACCCCCCATACCTCCCATAAATTAATTGCAACAAATATTCGAATATTCGTTGATTCGGATTATATTTGTAGATTCGGATTACTTCACTATACTCACCAGCCTCCCCCTCACATAAATCACTTTCTTCGGTTCTTTATTCTCTAGCCACTTCTTCACATTTTCATCCGCTAAAGCAGAAGATTTTATTTCTTCCTCACCGGCGTCAGTTGGGACTTCAATTGTGGCTCTAACCCTTCCATTCACTTGCACTGCAAGTTTCATAGTATCAAATTGTAATTTATCCGCGTCATATTTTGGCCAGTCGGATAAGAAGATTGATTTTTTGTTGCCTAATTGACTCCAGAGTTCCTCGCAGATGTGGGGAGCGAATGGGGCGAGGAGTTGAAGTAGTGTGGCGTAGGACTTAGGACTTAGGACTTCTGACCGAAACATTTCATTTACTAAAATCATCAACTGTGAAATTGCTGTATTAAATCTCAACGCTTCAATATCTTCGGTGACTTTTTTAGTTGTTTGATGCAATATCACTTGGATATTGGGTATTGGGTATTGGGTATTGTTTGTGTCTTGTTTCTTATTTCTTATAATTCTTTCTTTCAAATTCCATACTTTCTCCAAAAACCTCTTCATTCCCACCACTCCTTGCGTACTCCAAGCGCAGGGTTGATCAAACGGTCCCATGAACATCTCGTAAAGCCGCATCGCGTCCGCGCCATACTGTTTGACGACATCATCTGGATTGATAACATTATTCCAACGTTTGCTCATCTTGCGTCCGTCTTCGGCTAAAATCAAACCAACATTCTGCAATTTGGTAAATGGCTCAATATTATTCACCGCGCCGATATCATACAAAAACTTGTGCCAAAACCGCGCATAAATCAAATGTCTGGTCGCGTGCTCCGCCCCGCCGACGTACAGATCCACTGGATTCCAGTATTTAAAGGCTTCGCTATAATTGGAAATTGGAAATTGGAAATTGGAAATTCCTTGCATCACATATGCAAGGTAATACCAGCAAGATCCGGCCCACTGGGGCATTGTATTGGTTTCCCGTTTCGCCGGCCCGTTGCATTGAGGACATTTTGTATTCACCCAATTTTTGATATTAGCTAACGGCGATTCGCCGGTTCCAGATGGTTCATAATGCTTTACTTTTGGAAGTTCGAGCGGCAGGTATTTTTCCGGAACTGGCACCCAACCGCACTTCTCACATCGCACCAGCGGAATCGGCTCGCCCCAGTAGCGCTGGCGGGAGAAAACCCAGTCGCGGAGTTTGTAATGTGTCGTTAATTTCCCAAATTTAACTCCTATTTTTGAAATCGCTTCTGAGCAACGCATTCCTGTAAATTCTTTGGAGTCAATAAGTTTACCGTCAACACCAGTATAAATTTCTTCAAGCATTTCCAATTTTTTTTGTTTTTCAGACAGAGCTTGTGTCAAATCGAATTTATGATTTATCGGATGTATATGACTTATACTGACGGCATTTGGCTGTACAACCCTTTTTATTGGTAGATTATATTTTTTTGCAAACTCCCAATCCCGTTCATCATGCGCCGGCACAGCCATAATCGCGCCGGTGCCGTATCCACCCAAGACATAATCAGCCACAAAAATCGGCAACTCTTTGTTATTTACCGGATTAATTGCTTTAACGCCTTTTAGTTCTACACCGGTTTTTTTGCCGATTTTCTCCAAATCTTCGATTTGGCGAGAAAATCGAGCATCCCGACTTTGTGTCGGGACTTTTTCCCATTCTACCGTGCGTTCTAATGTTGTTTTGTTTTTCGCCTTCCGAATATACTTATTTACTTCATCAAAATTTTTAATTTTACTCTTTAATTTTTCAATTATTAAATGCTCCGGTGCCAACACAACATATGTTGCTCCAAACAATGTATCAGGGCGCGTTGTGAAAACCTCTATTTTGCCGCCACTGGATTGCCGCGTCGCTCGTTCCTCGCTCCTCGCAATGACAGTGAAACGAACGAGCGCGCCTTCCGACTTCCCAATCCAATTCCTCTGCATTTCTTTAATCGGCTCTGGCCATTTGTCTAATAAATTCAAATCGTTCAACAGCCTCTCCGCGTAGTCGGTAATTTTCAAAACCCACTGGCGCATTGGTTTTTGCTCAATCGCTGACCCGCAGCGTTCGCATTTGCCGTCTTCCAAATCCTCGTTAGCTAAACCGGTTTTGCATGACGGACACCAGTTGATTGGCTCGTAAGATTCGTAAGCGAGCCCGCGTTTGAACATTTGCAAAAATATCCACTGCGTCCATTTATAATAGTTGGGGTCGGTGGTGTTGATTTCGCGATCCCAGTCGTAAGTAAAACCCAAAAGACCAAGCTGTTTTTTAAAAACTTGGATATTTTTTTTAGTGGCGACTGCCGGATGGACTTTATTTTTCAACGCGTAATTTTCCGTAGGCAAACCAAACGCATCCCAGCCCATCGGATGCAAGACATTAAATCCGCGCATCATTTTCATCCTTGCGACCACATCAGTGGCAATATATCCCTTCGGATGGCCGACATGAAGCCCGGCGCCTGATGGATACGGAAACATGTCCAAAACATAATATTTCGGCTTGTCAACTGACTCTTTTGTTTTGTATAATTTTTTTACTTCCCAATATTTTTTCCACTTGACCCCTACTTGTTTATGATTATATTTTTTCATAGTGATTGTGGATTCCCGCTTTCGCGGGAATGACAGTTGTTGATTACATTTTAGCTCACTCTTCCAAAAAAATCACATCTGTGTTTAAATATTATTGCCAGCTACTCCCGTCCGGGCTTTCCTCCTGTCACGGAAGTATCCTACGAAACGAACAATCCATCTGTGCGACAAACTGGTGCTCTTTCCAACTCCGTTCTTCCTTTGGGTGGGTCTTGACTGGCAAAAATTCCCCCACTTCCCTCTACATAAAACCCCACTCCTATAAAGAGTGGGGTTAAATTTTTTAAATCCCTAAATTTCATCGTTTAATAATTTAACAATTCAACAATTTAACAATTTTCTATTTCGCCATCTTCCCCGCCACTCTCTCAATCGCCTTAACAAAAGCGCCTTGCCGTAAAGTGATATTATATTTCTCGGCCGTGTCCCAAACTTCATTAAACGCGTTCACCATTATTTTTTCCAGTTTGGCAAACACGTCGGCTTCGCCCCAATGCTCGCCTTTCAAATTTTGTTCCCACTCAAAACATGAAACCGTCACTCCGCCGGCATTGGCAAGAACATCCGGGACAACCGGAATTCCGCGCGCGTGTAAAATTTCATCCGCTTCCGGCGTAGTTGGACCATTAGCCATTTCAACAATATATTTCGCTTTTATTTTGTCAACATTTTCTTTAGTAATCTGATTTTCCAACGCTGATGGCACCAAAATATCCACCGGCAACTCCAGCAAATCTTCGTTGCTGACATGATGACACGGCCCATCAGTCGGCATTTGTTCCAGAGAACAAACCGAGCCGAGGCAATAACATCCCAACATTCCGCCGTTCTTTTTAATCGTTTCGGCTTTATCCGGATCAATCCCGTCTTGATTATAAACACCGCCTTTGGAATCGCTCAATGCCACAATTTTATAACCCTCTTGGCGCAATAATTTCGCCATAAAACCGCCGACATTCCCCATACCCTGCACCGCGACAGTTGTTTCTGACGGCTTCAGACCCCTCTTCTTTGCCAATTCTCTAACCACATACACGCCACCCATGGCCGTGGCGGTTTCGCGCCCCTCTGACCCGCCATCGGCAATTGCTTTGCCGGTAATAACGCCCGGATCCGGCTTACCGATTAATTTTTCAAACTCATCACGCATCCAACCCATAATTTGCGGGGTGGTATAAACATCCGGCGCAGGCACATCTTTGTCTGAACCAATCACGCGCCAAATTTTTCTAATATATTCGCGTGACAATCTTTCCAATTCTCCAACAGATAATTCTTTGGGATTAACAATGATCCCGCCTTTGCCTCCGCCCATCGGTATATTCACCACCGCGCATTTTACCATCATCCAAAAAGACAGCGCTTTGACCTCATCCAAACTTACGTTCCAATGATAACGAATACCGCCTTTGTAAGGGCCTAACGCGTTGTTGTATTGCGAACGATAACCGGTGAAAACTTTTGTCTCGCCGTTGTCCATTTTTACCGGAATAGCGAGAGTCAACACCCGTTCCGGTTGTTTTAAAACTTCATGAATATTTTTATCCAAGTTCATTATCTTGGCGGCTTTATCAAGCTGGGACATGGCGTTTACGAATGGATT
>JACRPD010000022.1 GCA_016214105.1 Candidatus Magasanikiibacteriota bacterium | reverse complement strand
AATTAGGTGAATTAGGTGAATTATGTTCAAAGAAATCCTCCTCTCCTACTTCCCAAAAATAACGATCAAACGCTACCGGCAAATGCTGGGGTTTTTTTCATCTTTGGATAATGCTTGGCAGGGCGGATTTGATGATTACAAAAAAATCGGCTGGGAAGACGCTTTGATCGTTGAATTTTTGAAATGGCGCGGCGCGGTTGATGAAGAAAAAATTGCCAAAATTTTAAAGCAGGAAAAAATCCATTGTTTAACCAAAGAAGACTCGGAATATCCGCCATTGTTGAAAGAAATTTACGACCCGCCGTTTTGTTTGTTCGTCCGGGGTGAATTGAAACCGAACGAATTCACGCTCGCGGTTGTCGGCCCGCGCAAATTCACTTCTTACGGAAAACAAATAACCGAAGAACTGACGCGCGACTTAGCCGCGCAAGGAATTACGATTGTCAGCGGTCTGGCTTTAGGAATTGACAGCATTGCCCACCATGCCGCCTTGAACGCGAACGGAACCACCGTCGCGGTGCTGGGAACCGGAATCAATCGCGCGCACATTTACCCGGCTTGCCACAAACCGCTGGCGGAAAAAATTATCACCAATGGCGGAGCGGTTATTTCCGAATATCCGCCCGGCACTTTGCCGACTCAATTCACTTTCCCGCGCCGCAATCGCATTATCGCCGGCATGTCGCTCGGCACTTTGGTGATTGAAGCGGCGGAAAGCTCGGGCGCGCTGATTACCGCCCAATGCGCGCTTGATTACAACCGCGAAGTTTTCGCCGTGCCACAAAATATCACCTCGCCAACCGCGCTGGGCGCTAACAACTTGATTAAAAACGGCGCGCATCCGGTTACCAGCGCGCAAGATATTTTTAACGCGCTTAATTTGCAAGATGTAAAAAAATTCATCGCCAACCGCGAAATTCTTCCCGACTCGCCAACCGAAGCCGAAATCCTCAAACACCTCTCACGCGAGCCGTCGCACGTTGACCAGCTCGTCAAACTCTCTAACCTTGACAGTCCGGCGGTAAATAGTACACTGGTATTGATGGAGATGAAAGGAAAGGTGAGGAATTTGGGGGGGATGATGTATGTTTTGAGTAAATGAGTGTGTAAGTTTGTAAGTGAATAAGTGTGTAAGTATATGACGTTGGTAAAAAATTGGACAGACTTAAATGCCTGGCAAAAAGCTCATCAACTGGTAATAGAAATTTATAAAATAACAAAATTATTTCCCAAAGATGAATTATATGCTTTAACATCACAAATAAGAAGAGCTGCCGTTTCAATTGCGGCTAACATTGTGGAAGGATTCCATCGAAAAACTAAAAAAGACAGAGTTAATTTTTATACAATCGCGCTGACCTCGCTTGAAGAAGTCAAATACTATATTATCATTTCCAAGGATCTGCAATACATTGATGTTGAAAAAGCAAGGGAGTTATACGCACTATGCAACGAAGTGGGAAGACTTCTCCGCCGCTGGATACAAACACAAAAATAATCGCACTTACACACTTATTCACCTACACACTTACTAACTAAAACGCAAGTATGCAAATAAACAATCGTATCATAAAAAAAATAGTGTTCCTCTCCGTTTTCGCTCTCATCGGCCTCGCCGCGATGCAAGTTCCGTTCAGCCAGCTCGTCGGCGCGAAGGGCATCCGCTTCTCATTGTTTGACTTCTACGGCCCAATCGCTGGCGGATTCGTCGGTTCAATCTGGGGTTTAATCGCGGTCGCGATTATGCAGTTGGCAAACTGGGCGTGGCATGGATTCGCCACTGATGCCGGAACGATCATTCGCTTTTTCCCGATGTTGTTTGCTTTATTATACTTCGCTAAAAAATCGCGCTGGATGCTGTTAGTTCCGGCAGTTGCCATGATTGCGTTTTGGGCGCATCCGGAAGGAAGACAGGCGTGGTATTTCGCTCTTTATTGGTTAATCCCGATCGCCGCATATTTCTTTCATGAAAAATCCGTCCTGCTCCGCGCGCTTGGCACAACTTTCACCGCTCACGCTGTCGGCGGAGCTTTGTGGATTTGGATTTTCAATATGAAAGCAATATTATGGATCGGTCTAATCCCGGTGGTCTGGAAAGAACGCGGTCTGATGGCGATTGGCATCACTCTAACTTTCATTGCTTTCAACTTCTTAACGAGCGTCATCACGCAAAAAACAAAAATCCAATTGCCGTTCATCAAATTAAATCCGAAATACTCGCTTCATCAAAATAAAACAATCCTTTAACAGAGTTGCTTTAGCGGCGGAGAGCAACGGAGTCGAATTGTGAACTTCAACCAAGCCCACAACTACATTCTTTCTCTAAACAACTTGCCGAGAAAAGAATACATGACTGATCCCCGCCATTGCGGGTGGTACTTGTTGCGTTTGCAATTCTTTTTAAATCTAATCGGAAATCCGGAACGGAAAATTCCTCACTACATCCATGTGACAGGGACATCTGGAAAGGGGTCGGTAACCGCTTTTATGCATTCAATCCTGCAGGCTTCCGGAAAAACCGTCGGCTCAACTTATTCCCCACACCCCACGATAATCACTGAACGGTGGAAAGTCGGGAATAATTACATGACCAAAAAAGAATTTACCGAAATCGTGGGATACTTAAAACCCAAGCTGGACGAATACATCGCCAAAACGCCTTACGATATGCTTTCATTTTTTGAAGTTACCGAAGCGATCGGCTTGTTATTTTTCGTCCGCAAAAAAGTCCGCTGGGCGGTAATGGAAGTGGCTTGCGGCGGCCGCACCGATTCCAGCAATATCATCCCCTGGAAAGACGCGGCGATAATCACCAATATCGGCGTGGATCATATTGGCGTGCTTGGCAGAAACAAAGCGGAGATTGCGTATGAAAAAGCGGGAATAATTAAGCGAGGCGTGCCAGTTTTCACTCAAGAACGCGATAAAAAAATACTGGAAATAATCAAACGGGAGTGCAAAAAACAATAGGCCTCGTTTAAAATTTTCAATTTTCAATTTTCAATTTTCAAACAATTTCTAAACAAAACAATTTTCAATTATCAAAACTGCGAATACTTCTTGCCATGTTTGGGGACGCACCAAATCAAAAACGCCATTCTCTGTATTGAAGTGGCCAAACATTTAGAGATATCTCAACTGGCGATACAAAATGGAATAAGCCGTGTTCATCAGCCATTGCGAATGGAAATTGTTTCTAAAAACCCGCTGATTATTCTTGACGGCGCGCATAATCCGGACAAGATGCGGACAACCGTTGAGACAGTGCAAAAGTGTATAAGTACGCAAGTGAATAAGTATCAGGGAAATAAAAAACTTACACACTTACACACTTATAAACTTATAAACTTACACTTGGTCGTCGGCTTTTCCGCTGACAAAAACATCTCTCGCATGATAAAACAGCTCACAACCCTCAAACCCAAAACAATCGCGGTAACGCGCAATACCACCAATCCTTTCCGCAAAGTCGCTGATCCGCAATCCGTCAGCAACCAATTCCAGAAACTCCTGCCTAATTCAAAAATCAAAATTTTTCTTAACCCGTCCGATGCTTTGGCGTGGTCAAAATCAAAAACAAAAACCGGTGACATTTTGCTTGTCACCGGTTCTATTTTCGTAAGCGGAGAACTGCGTCAGCAATTTTAAGGCATTATATCCCCCATTTTGTCTTTTATTCTCTCTTTCATCTCCTTTACTTGTCTTTCTAAATCTACAACTGCTTCTGCATTGCCTTGCGCTTTGGCTGCTTTCGCCGCCTCTTGAAGCAAAAATAACGTCCTCATTCTCGCTTCAACTGCCGTCCTGGCCAGCCCAATATCTTTGAACCCTTTCACATACTTTATAAAATCCGGCTTTAATAATCCAACTTTTACCAAATCGCCCTCCGAAACAGCCGCCTCGCCTTCCACAACGAATAAACCGCTCTTTCCATCAAGCGACTTTTTTACGACAACCCGACCACTAGCTTTCTCTGAAGAAAAAACAACCAATGCTTTTGTATCTTTTTCTTCTTTTTTTGGTTCTGCTGTTGGCGCTGGAGCTTCTCTTTTTTGCAACCGCGCTTCTACTTGTTCTCTAAACACAGCAATCGTCGTCATCTGCTCTTCAAAATCCGGAATTGAGGACAGTGTAGCGTCTAAAGCTTTTCTTATGTTGCTTTTTGCTTCTGGACTTACTGACAAGAGATCAAGTGTATTATCAAAAAATTTTCTTGCCGCGGCTACATCTTCCGGCGTCACTTTTGCCGTTTCTACTTCTCTGTCTAATTCGTCATCAGCTCTGCCCGCGTGTTTGCGCGCCCCCTCTTGAGCCGCCGCCGCCCCGCTCATTGATAGAATCAGCGCCCCTAAACCGATCGCGACTTTCTCTCGCGATCCTTTTAAAAACTCAGCCAAAAAATTTGAGCCTTCCTTTTTGGCTGTTTCTCTGCTTGGTCCGTATTCTCCCATATAAATATAAAAATAAAAATTAAACTTTCAATGTATATATTATACCACAATTTGACACTTCTGTCAATATCATATATCATTAAAAACAATTTCGCATTTTCGCAATCTTTCGCATTTCGCATGTTTTATTATGAAAACCCTTGTCATCGTAGAATCACCAACTAAAGCGAAAACTATCACCAAATTTTTAAGCAAGGACTTCATTGTGGAGTCCTCTTTTGGCCATGTGCGCGATCTGCCGGCGAGCGATATGGGCGTAAAAACTGATGATGGCAGTTTTGAACCAAAATACGTAGTGGCTAGAAAGAAAGCGCCGACCGTAAAAAAACTGAAAGAGCTGGCGAAAAAAAGCGATGAAATCATCTTCGCTACTGATGAGGACCGCGAAGGCGAAGCTATTTCTTGGCACTTGGCGCAATTGCTGGGTATTGAACCGAGCGAAGCTAAACGGATCGCGTTTCATGAAATCACCAAACACGCGATTGACGAGGCGTTGAAAAATCCGCGCGCGATTGACCAAAAACTCGTTGACGCCCAACAAGCGCGCCGAATTTTAGATCGATTGGTCGGTTATGAACTCTCTCCTTTGCTTTGGAAAAAAGTTGCCAAAGGGCTCTCTGCTGGACGTGTTCAATCCGTGGCCGTGCGTTTGGTTGTGGAACGCGAGAGAGAAATTAAAAAGTTTGTCCCGCAAGAATACTGGAGCGTGGAGGGTGTGTTTGAGGAACGAGGAAAGAGGAATGGGGGACGGACGATTGTTGCAGGACTTCACGCGATTGATGATAAAAAATTAGACAAGCTTGATCTCAAAACAAAAGAAGAGGTTGATAAGATACTGACGGATTTGAAAAACGCGGAGTATAAAATTTCGGATATTAAAAAATCGGAAAGCAAACGCACCCCGCCGCCGCCATTTACCACTTCAACTTTACAGCAAGCGTCAAACCAAAAACTCGGGTATTCCGCCAAACAAACCATGCGCTTGGCGCAACAACTTTATGAGGGCGTGGAATTGGGCGCCGGCGGTCCGGTTGGCTTAATCACTTACATGCGCACCGACGCGGTGAATCTATCGGAAAAATTTTTAACTGAAGCACGCGATTTCATCCAAAAAAACTTCGGTGATAAATATTTCCTGCCAAAGGCCAGATTTTACCAAAACAAATCCAAAGGCGCGCAAGAAGCGCATGAAGCAATCCGCCCGACTGACGCGAGCCGGACGCCGGAATCAGTCGCGCCGCATCTGGAACCGCAACAATTAAAACTTTATACGTTAATTTGGAAACGCGCGGTCGCCACGCAAATGGTTGAGGCAAAGTTAGACAAAATCTCGGTTGACATCGCGTCAATACAACAATTTAACAATTCAACAATTCAACATCCCCAATATACTTTCCGCGCCAATGGACAAACAGTCGCCTTTGATGGTTGGTTAAAACTTTATCCGGAAAGCGTAAAGGAAGAAATGTTGCCGGAACTTACAATTGACGAACCGATGGATTGCCGCGAATTGAAACCCGAACAGCATTTTACTGAACCGCCGGCGCGCTATTCAGACGCGACATTGGTAAAAATTATGGAAGAATACGGCATCGGCCGGCCATCCACTTACGCGCCGACGATTGCTACGATTGAAGACCGCGGTTATGTTGAACGCGATGAAAATAAAAAATTAAAACCCAGCGATATCGCGTTTGTGGTGAATGATTTGCTGGTGGAAAATTTTACCAATATCGTTGACTACCAATTTACCGCGGAAATGGAAGACACGTTGGATAAAATCGCCGAGGGCGCGGCTGAGTGGCGGCCGATGATTAAAAATTTCTACGGACCTTTCCACGAAAGCATTGTGGAAAAATCCGCTGAACTGAAAAAATCCGCGACCGTCGGCATGCGCGAACTCGGCCACGACCCAAAAACCAATCTGCCGATATTCGTGCGCCTCGGCCGCTTCGGCCCATACGCGCAATTGGGCGAAGGCGGCGGGGATGACAAGCCGCGCTTCGCGCCGTTCAGGCCCGGTCAAACATTGGGCGCGATTACTTTGGAAGAGGCGATAAAACTGTTTACTCTGCCGCGCGACTTGGGATTGAATGAAACCGGAGAAAATATCACGGCAAGCACCGGACGTTATGGGCCGTATGTTAAATGCGGAGGAAAATTCTATTCGCTGAAAAACATTGATCCATTTGAAATTACTCTGGAACAAGCGCTGATGGTGATGAAAGAAAAAAACGAGGCCGAAGCGAATAAAATTATCAAAACTTTTCCCGATTCTGACATTCAAATTCTCCACGGACGTTATGGACCGTATATAACCGACGGCAAAAAAAACGGCCGCATTCCAAAAGACACCGAACCATCCAGTCTTGAATTAACGCAGTGCCAAGAAATTCTTGCCAACGCGAAAGAGAAAAGGCCGCGACGAGGCAAAATTAAAAAATAAACAACCCCGCCCTTCGAGAAGGGCGGGGTCAAAAGCTGTTTGATGGGAGCAAGCTCCCAATACTGTATCCAAAAGGGCGTGCCTTAGAAATAAGCGAGCCGAAGCCTGCCATACCCTAGAACACACCCTCCATGCTTGTCTGGATACAGATGGTTATCCGTTTTCAAAAACCGGGCTATCATCTAAATCCACAATTTTTGTCTTATTCACGAATGGCATACTATATCACATTTTGGCCATCTTGTCAAGCCCTTCTTGTGGAAAACCTATAATTTTTCGCTAAAATAACACAAAAACCCCTACAGGGGCCACTTACGCACTTACAAACTTATACACTTACTCACTATTCCCCACAGGCTGACCTGCCTCACTCACACCAACACTATTTTCTACAATTTCAGCCGGCTTTACCACTTTCTCCTCCACTCCCACCAAACAAATCTCCGGCAATGCCCGATAATGGCTTTCAAAAACCGTTTCTTCTTTTTTACGGCCGTCGGTAAATTCGCGCGTATAAGTAAAAAAAGTATCAGCGCCTCTAAACGGTTTTTGACACTCCTTTTTGCCGGGTTTTAATTCCGTGGTCTCAACTATTTTTGTTTCACCATAAGGAATCCAACGTTTAACCACCGGCGGTGAGTAATACCCTTTCCGACCGTCGTTCGTTCCCCACAAATAAAATCTTAATTCACCGGTGGCGGTATCCATCTCGGTTTGAATCAAAACATAATTCGCGGTGTCGTTCCGAAAACGAAAATCCGGTTTGGGATCATAATATGTGGCGTCAGTCCCTGGATTACCATTAGTCGGATCATTATAATAACTCACCGCCAACGAATGACTGCGACGCTCCACTATTTCCATACCCGCGTTCATCGCCATTCTGAAGAGTGTCGTGCCAATCTGGCACAAACCGCCGCCGATTTCCGGTTTTAATTCATCACCCTTAATACCCAGTTCCGGCAAATACCCGCCTTCAAGAGTAAACGGCCGAGTAGACTCTACGGCGGAAAAAATTTCTCCCGGTTTAATTAAAATACCATTCAATTTTTTAACCGCGTTAGCGATATTTTTTATGCGATTAATCGGACTGCCTAAAAAATTAGAAGTACCTACTCCCAAAACTTCGCTGATTCCCAAATTATTAACTGATCCGGTTTTAATCTTTGGTTCGGCTCTCTCCACCACCGCCATTACCGCTATGGCCACACCTTCATTATGCTGGGTGCGTTCAATTAATGCCTCGTTAATCGCCAAATAAGTTTTTTCTAAATCCAATTTAATCCCCGGCCGCGACCCTTGAAACTCCTCCACCTTGTTATCCGCGCTAATTTTAAATTTGGCGTCTCGCGCTTCAACATTAACGCTTGGCTCCACTTTTCCAGTTAAAAAATCTATCATTGGCCCTTGTTTTAAACCAAAAACAAATCCATTCGGTAGCGTTTTTTGTATCTCCAACCAATCAGCAATCTGATCCAAACCAATCTGCCAATCATTTTTCAAACCGGTATACGGATCTTGAAAATTTAAACTGATTGAGCCATGGGCGAACACAGCGGGTAAACGATTCTCAATACTCTTAACACTATCTTCAAAAATTACCGGTTGCTCATTCTTGTTTGGAATAAGTACTTGCGCGGGCTGTAAATCGGACCAGAGCCGCTTTACCTCCCCCATCGCGCCATCATAGTCAAAAACAACGCCTGCTTTCGCCGGCAAAATTTCATATTGAAGAGGATCAATTGATTTAATTTTAATTTCCGCGTTGCGCGGCAAAGATTCGTAAATGGAAATTTTATTTTTGATCTTTTCTAACAATCGCGCCTCATCAACGCGCACGGTTTCCAACTTATATCTTGTTTCCCGCAAACCGGATAGCAAAGCCGACACTCCCCATGATAGCAAATTGCGATCCTTGCCTATCAAATTATCCGCCTCTTTCTCAACATTCATTTGCGCCGTAAACCGCCAAGGCTGTCGCGCCCAGTATTATTAAAATCATTGGCAGTCCCAAAACCAATAACAAAAACCGCGAAGGAGATTTCCCCACCGCTTTTTTCTTGGTTTTTTCTTCCAAAAAGTCCAACGACATATCATTCGTCCTCTATCATCACCGGAATTTTTGTATCAATTCTTTGTTTTAAAAGATGGATAATCAAAACACCGTTGCGGTACTCGGCGCGCGCGGAATCCGGCTTGATGTCAATCGGCAAAACAATGGTGCGCGAAAATCTGCCCCAAAAACATTCTTGGTGGAAATAATCAACCTCCCCCGCTTCAGCCAAAGGTGAAACCCGCTGACCGCGGATCGTCAACAAATCATTGTGTAAATAAACTTCAATTTTGTCGGTTGCCGCGCCGGCCATAGTAGAGATAATGACTATCTCTTTTTCCGTTTGCGCGACATCAACCGACAGTTGGCCGTCTTGATGTTCTTCATGCCAATCTTCCGGCAACGCAAAATTAGACGGTCGGGCGCTTGCCATCGCGTTTTCTCCGGCCGCGGTTTTCAAAATCATTTCAAACACCGGATTGGAATATGTTTTCTGGCCTGCTTCCATACCCCGATATTATACCAGATTTTTAGAAAGAAAAATATACCGACATTCCAAAATCTGTTTAAACCCAATTCGTTCAATCTAAACCTGCCGGCAGGCAGGTCAATGCTATTAAAATCGCCTCACATTCTCCTCCACGTAATCCCACAGTTCCCGCGCCACATCGCTCGGTTCGCCGGCCAACGGCTCGTGATGCAGGTCAATAAACGGTGTGCCGTTACACTCTATTATCCCCCATTTTTGTCCTTGCGGGGAAGAAGAAACGTTTTTAATAATAAAATCAAACCCTACCAATGGATCATTGACCGCCGCAGCCACTTGTTCCATAATCTTTTTTATCTCAGGATGCGTCTCTTTAATTACTTCGGCGCGCCAACCGCCGTAACTTACGCCGATTTTTTCCAAAAGATCAACTGTTTCTCCGCTGGCTGGCACACTGCTCAATGTTAAACCTCCGCGAGTTAAAAAATCCAGATGTTGATTGTCAACCACCACTTCACTGACAAGAGGATGTTTATTTTTATTTTTAATATCAACCAGTTCCGCGATGGTATGAACGCCGTCGCCGACGACTCGCGGCGGATCTCCGCGCAACAAACCGACCAATTTGCCATTAACAAGCGTTGCGCGATAAACGCTTCCTTCCAAATGCTCTTCCATTACCACCCAATGGCACAATTGTTTGGCGATTTGAAATGCCCGCTTTAATTCTTCTAAGGTAAAGACATTTGTGGTGGTATGACGGCCGCGGGAACCGAGCCGAGGTTTTAAGATTACCGGCTTATCAAGCTGATGAAATGTATTCAACAATTCATCCCAGCGAGAAAATGAACCGCCGCGAGCAATTGGCAAAGACGCTTGCCGCAGCCTTCTTTTTAATAACTCTTTATCATCCAGCCACAATTCCGATCCGCTGCTAGTTACTATCGGTCGCGGCAAACCATTAAAATAAATCCGCCGGCCGCGAACCATGGCTTGATACACGTCAACTGAACGGCCAAATACAATAAAATTTTGCATTAAAATTCCGCGCTTAATCGCCTCTTGCCAAAATACTTTGCCGCGCTCGCACACCACGCGCGCGCTGTCGGAATTCAGTTTAGCGGCGCCGAATAGCTTCAACGTGTAAATACTGCCGATGAAAAACTTGTGAGCCAGAGTTGATAACAATCTGTAAACCCAACCGCGGATAATCATTCTGTCCAAAGGATTCAAAAACACCTGCGCGGTTTCCGCGAGCCAAGTGGAGAAATGCGGTGTCGGATTGTTTCCGCACGCTTGGCAGGTTTTCTTAGATAAACATTGTCGGCTCATAAGAAAATCTCGGCGGCAAAATATCCGTTGCCTCGCCATAAACAATTTTATACAATTCCGGCATCATTTGGTCCACCGCTTCATTAACCATACATCTTGCCGCGATGCTGCGCAAGCGTGAAACAGTGTCTTGATTCGCGTAAAGAAGAAAATCAAACGGCGTGGCCGGAACATTACTTGCGCCACTAGCCAGTGTGACGAGAACAAATTCTCCGCAAAAATAATCAGTGCTGATTGAAGCCAACTGATCAATTTCATTCCGACCGGCGCCAATCGTTTGCAACAATGAACGATACGCGTCTTTCATGGCCGTGAGATAACTAACTTGCAAAAACCCGCCCCCGCAGGATAACCCGTAATAAAAACTCAAGACAATAAAAGTTAAGGCCATGCTCGGCATGATTTCTTTTTTAAGAATCGCCTCGCGAAGCGCGTTTGACTCAAGCGCGACACGGCATAGTTCGTCATCAGATACCAGCGTCAAGCCATCACGAATCAGTCTTTTTCTCTTACCCCCCTGAACCGCCCAAAAAAGCATCGTGCCGTGAGAACCTTCTGATGAAAACGCGCCGGAGATGCCATCAAAACATTTTTCAAACGCGCGCAAGGCTGATTCATCGGTGAGTAAACGAGACAATATTGTGTCACGTCCCAAATGATACGCGAGTAAAATTTCGTTAGCGATATTTTCCTGCTCCAGATAAATAAGATTAACCGCCGACTGTCCGGGCATTTTCTTCCAAAGCTGATAATTCAAAAAGGTAATTTGTTCTGAATAATACCGCGCGGAAAATAATCGCGGCTGAAAACAGATTTCACGCGCGGCTTCTTGCAAACGCTTCTTTAATTCAGACGAATAGCTTTGTTTCTTATCTATCTCGCCAATAACCGCGCTCACGTCTGATTCTTGAAAACGCGGCAGAGTGAAAACCGGATGCTGGCGATAACGCAGACTGAAAAAAGACAGCCTCTCTTCTTTCAAATTTTGATTGTGAAAGAAAAACCCGCGCGGAAAAGAAGAATTATTCAAAGATACGCCGCCAACGGAAAAAACAAAAACGCAATTATGGCCGCGCTGTTCATTTGCCAGCGAACGAACGAAATGGCTGTTGGCAAAAAATGGATGCGTGAGCGGGCCGTGATGGTCAGTGGTGGAAACGCGATAATTCATCCGCAACTGTTTAATCGCGTCATCGCTTACCGCCGGGTCAATGTATTTATCAATTAAATTTTTCAAAACCGCAAAAAGCTCCTCTTGCCGCGATAGCGACACCGGCGGCGACAACTCGCCGACTGTCTCTTGAAAAAAATCAAGAAGGGATAAGTCTCCCTTCTGCTCAAGAATGCGTTTAAATATTGGCGTGTGCTGTAAAACCTTATCGCGTAGGTCTGAAAAAATCATAATCCGCAATCTACTGGCGGAAGGGGAGGGATTTGAACCCTCGATACGGATTTAAACCCGTATAACAGGTTAGCAACCTGCCGCTTTCGACCACTCAGCCACCCTTCCATTGGTCGTAAGAACACGTATAGTTTATATTAATTCAAGCTGACAGTCAAGACGCGTCATCCCCTCGCTACGCTAAACCCGATCACTTTTTTAACACCGCTGATTTTCAATACTCGCGCGCATTCCTGCATGGTCGCGCCGGTGGTAAAAACATCATCAACCAATAAAACCGAGTCGGCTTTAAAATCACCATTAGCAAAAGCCTGATGAACATTCACTCGCCGTTCTTCGCGGGAAAGTTTGGCTTGTTGCATAGTGTAACGTTCCCGCTGCAGCCACTCAACCACCGGCCGTCCGATTTTCTGGCCTAAAATATCGGCCAACAGCCGCGCCTGATTGAATCCGCGCTCAACCAGACGGCGGCGATGCAAAGGCACCGGAACAATCAAATCAACTTCCGACAAAACGCCGAACTGATGAATCAAAAATCCGTCAATCATTTTCGCGAATGCCGCCAACACATCTTCAGCGTAATTATATTTTAACGCTTTAATCAATCGCCCGACCGAATTCTCCTCCTGATAAACCGCGATCGCCATCGCCCTGTCTAAAAAAGATTGCGGCTGGCAAACGGCGCAACCGGCGCCATTCTCATTCGGCCGATGGCAAACCGGGCAACAAAACACCCCGCGCAAATCTAACCTCCCAAAACAGTCCTCGCACAACCACTCACCCTCTTTCCCGCAGCCAAAACAAAAGATCGGAAACAAACAATCTTTGGTAAACTCAATTACTTGCTGCCCAGACAAATCAAGCATATATCAAAAAAGGGCATCGGCCCAAATTTAATATACCAATATCTGCCATCAAAGTGTATTAGTATACCATTGGTATCATTAGTACTCTATATTCGTATATTAGTATTTTAATTAGTATCCCAATAGAATCCCCCCACCTTCCACTCTCCATTCACATCAACCAAATCAACTGTACCTGAACGATAGGTCGTTTCTTGCTTGTCGGCGCTGCTTTTAATTTGCTGGGTGTCAACTTTGACTGACGCGCTGTTGTCGGAAATTTTTAATAAGCTCGCGGCAATCACTTTCGTGGTTACGCCCTGATACTCCGCCGCGGCTTTGACTTTCTGCGTTTCAATCCACTTGCCCATTTGAGCGGTTGATAAAATTAAAACATCATCAATATGCGTGTTGCCGTTCTGATTGGAAAAAGTAGTGAATCTTTCCACGAATAATCTGGCGATCTGCTTGGCGTAAATCTCGCGCGACTTCTCAACCGGAACAAAAACCTCCGGCTCTTTGACAAGCTGGGTCGCTACTCCGCCGGTAGGCGCGGAAGAACCGCTCGGCAATGTGGACGCGGTCTCCGTTGTTGTCTCTCCAGTCAACGGCGTTGCCGCCTCTTCTGCTTTTTTCTTATTTGATAAAAAATAAAACAACAGCGTGAAAGCCAAAATAAAACCTATTCCAAGACTCAAAATAATAAAGATTCGTTTACGTATATCTAACATATACAAATATACTAATTAACTAATTATACCAATGCTATACTAATGTGCTTTAAAGTCCGTTAATGTAAAATACTTTCTTTATCAAGATTAGTATACCATTAGTATCATTAGTACTCTATTATTCGTATATTAATATTTTATTACCCTATCTCCATGTCTTTTTCGCTCCCTTTTCCGCCCATCTGCGCTTCAAACTCTTGTTTGGCTTTTTCTATCTGCATTAATTGCGCCGGGTCCGAAGTGATAAGCTGATCTTCGGTGTAAGACGCGACGACTTTAATCGCTGCGCGTTTCAGACCGGCGAAGAAAATCCCCTCGCCCACCGCGCTTTCCAACAATAAATATTTTTCGCCTTCGGTCAGCATGAAAGTTTTTTGGATAATATCAACCGCGGCCGGCAATTGGCGCAGAAGGAGTTGTAAAGCCGAGTTGGTAACAATTGAGTGGCCGTATTGCGACTGCAAAAAATCATTAACATCCTGCGTAATCGTGGTAACGCCCAAATAGTATTTGCGGCATCGTTTAACCAGCGCGTAAATAAATTTCGCGCTATCCTCATGCGTCATCAGCCACCAAGCTTCGTCAATAATCAATAAGCGTTTTTTTCTCTCGCTCCGAACAATATTCCAAACATAATTAACCAAACTGTAAATCGCCATCGGCCGCAATTCATCCTCCAAATCGCGGACGCTGAAAACCACCAGCTGATTATTCATGTTAACATTGGTCGGCGAATTAAATAAGCCGGAAAAAGTGCCTTCCGTATATTTTTTAAGCTTCAAAACCATCGTTTGCGCCCCCTCCATGCCTTCCAAAACATCCAATAAATCCTGCATTATCGGCGGTTCAACCGTGGCTAAGTTGGAGCTGGGGGTAATATCTTTTTTCGCGTAAGTTTCGCGCAAGGCCTGATCCATTACTGAATCTTCCAGCGCGCTCAAAGAGCCGAACATTATCCTGATCAAACCCTTCGAAGTTATAATCGCGCTCCTAATCACGTCTTCGGTGGAAATCTGCTGGCCGACCGGCCGCGGCAAGTCAAATGGATTAACTTTGCTTTCCGATGCCAAAGAAATATTAACGTAAGTGCCGCCAACCGCTTCGCACAAATGCTGATACTCCATTTCCGGGTCAATGATAATGATGTCAGTGCCCATCATCAAGCTGCGCAAAACTTCAAGCTTAACCGCGTATGATTTACCGGCGCCGGATGTGGCGAATACCACCATATTGGCGTTTTGCAGACTGAACCGGTCAAACAAAATTAGACTGTTATTATGCTGGTTGATGCCATATAAAATGCCATTATCGCTGGTCAGTTCGGCCGACATAAACGGAAAAGACGCGGCAATCGGCGAAGAATTCATGTTAAAGGCGATGTTTAGTTCATCCACGCACAACGGCATCGTGGAATTAAATCCTTGTTCGGCTTGAAATAAGACGTGCTTGCTGTAAATCAATCGCGCGCCAAACACGTTTTCAATATCTTCCGTCATTTTGTTCAGTTCGTCAACCGACTTGGCGTATAAAGTAACGTAAAAAGCGAATTGGAAAAAATGTTCGGTGCCTTGAGTCAAATCATCGCGCAGTTGTTCAATATCGCGGAGGGCGGTTTCGCGCAACGGATCGCGCGCCGCGCCTTTTTCCGCGTCCGCGCTGATTTGCGCCTCTAATACGCCGACTTTCTTTTTTAATTGTTTTAAAATAATCGCCGAGTTAATCGGATAAAAAAACATTGACGTGTCCATGGTAGCGTTGAAATTCAAAATCGGCGCGCTCCAGCCTACGGCGATATAGCGCGGATAAGTGATAGCGAAAATCGTGCGCAAAAACGTTTCGCCCAATTGGATGAAATTTGATTCAACCCGAAAAGCCGACGGCGCTATTAAATCGCGGATGGCGACCGTGCCTTCGCGATAAACGCGCTCCTCTTCCAAAGAAATCAGCCCCTCTTGCGCTTCCTTCTTTTTCTTTTCCGCTTCCTCTTGAGCTTTCGCGCTGCCAAGGAACCGCTTGTTTGTGTTTATTGGTTTAAACGGCATAAATTCAAGATACTAATATACTAATGTACTAATGATACTAATGCTATACCAATACCCTTTGATGACAAATATTAGTATAGCATTAGTATCATTAGTACATTAGTATATTGGTATGTTTAACTACAAGCTTCTTTCAATCTGCAGCTGTTCAATCGGCTGTAATTGTTCCGCGAATGAAATATCCGGATTATAGCTGGAATAAAACAGTTCAATCACCGCCTGGGTGTCAAGCTGAACCACTTCCAGCCCCATGCCTTGCAAACCGGAAAACACTTGGCGCAAGCGCAAATTTAAATCCTCTACCCGCTGTTTGAACCGTTCTTCTTTCAACCGCACGCTCAAAGCCGGTTTCAGCACTTCTTTAAATTTGGCCCAAAAAGATTTTCTGCTGTTGGAAAGCGGATCATACGGCACCACCACGTAAAAGCGCTTGGTCATAATTTGGCCCATCTGTATCAGCTCTTGAATGAAAGAGCGGTAATCAGCGGTTTGAATGCGCAAAAGTTCGTTCGGCTGTTCTTTTTCCAATTGAATCAATTTTTCCACATAAGGTTTAATCTGCAAACGGCGCGACTGGATGGCGATTTGCAAAGGAAAATCCAGAGAATTTAAAAAACTCACGTAAGATGAAATCAAAGCGTTTTGTTCGTCTTCGGATTTCAACGCGAAATTAATGCTGGAAGTCATCAGCACTGCGCGCAAAGTTCCGTCTTTCAAAACCACCACACCGTCTTTAATCTCCGCGATCGGCAGATGCGTCTGCGTGGACGGCTTGCCGGTTTTTTTCTTTTTAACTTTTTCCGATTTCATAATTACATTTATAGTCCCCTCCCCTCGTAGGGGAGGGTTGGGGTGGGGTCTCCCCGCTCGTCGAGACCCCCTCCTGCCTCCCCGTTCGGCTGAGCGCTCACGACGAAGCCCTACAAGGGGGAGGGACAAAAAAACTATTCCTCCTCCGGTCGATAAAACCCGCCTGTATTCACAATTAACGCGAGGTCGCGAATATGCTCGCTCCGCGCCGCCTTTCTCACTTC
>JACRPD010000013.1 GCA_016214105.1 Candidatus Magasanikiibacteriota bacterium | reverse complement strand
TTCCGCTTTTGGCACAAGCGCCGCCACCGAATCAACCACAACAACATCAACCGCGTTGGAACGAACCAAAGTTTCAAGAATTTCCAGCGCCTGCTCGCCGGTGTCCGGCTGGGAAATTAATAAATTATCCACATCAACTCCGATCTTGCGCGCGTAATCCGGATCCAGCGCGTGTTCCGCGTCAATAAACGCCGCGATGCCGCCCAATTTTTGCACCTCGGCGATAATGTGCTGGGCCAAAGTGGTTTTGCCGCTGGCTTCCGGCCCAAAAATTTCAATTATTCTTCCGCGAGGCACTCCGCCGACACCCAAGGCCATGTCCAAAGATATTGAGCCGGTTGATACCGCGTCAACTTCCATGGCTTTTGATTCGCCAAACCGCATAATCGCGTTATCGCCAAAACGTTCTTTAATTTGCGCGATCGCCGTTTCCGCCACCGCCAGCTTGGCTTTTTCCTCGTCTTTTTTAGACATAATAAAGAGTTAAAAAGGAGGGGTTTAGTTCCCCTTCCCAGTCATAGGATAATATTTTTAATAAAGACTGTCAACCGCCTGTATCGGACCACCCGCTTTTGTACAAGTGGACATCTTGGTTGTTTAAAATTTTCACCGCACTATTTTTATTATCTGCCTACCTTCAAATAACATTTCTGGCAATCATTTTTAGTAATTGCTTCATTTCTCTGGTATCAGTTGACGGAAAATTGGGCAGACGAATCTGCTCTTTTTTTAGTTGGCCATAGCCCGGACTTAGTAGGTAGCCGCTTTTTTTCATTTCGTTTATCAAATTTTCTGATCCGCCTTCAATATTAATTGTTATGATTGTTTTTGAGCGAATTGATTTTTTTTGTACAAAATTTTTAAATCCTTTTCTTTTCTCAAAAAAACTGTAAATATATTTTGCTCGTTCCTCAATTTCTTTTCTTATTTTCTTAATTCCGCGAGTGTTTAAATCCGCGCAGACCTTTCCTAAAAGATAGATATTCAAAACGTTGGGAGTTTCCACAGTTTGTTTTTCCTCTCCCTTTTTTTTCAAATCCAATAAATTATGAAAACCGCCGATGTCAAAATTGTTGTCCGCCAGGTATTGGCATTTTTTGATGGCGCGCGGACCGACGATAAGTATGCCTAACCCGGCTGGAAGTCCAAAGCCTTTTTGAACGGAAAAAAAGACTAAATCAGCGAGTTTATAGTTGATTTTGGCGTAGGGAACAGAAGAGGTAATATCGACGGCGAGAAGCGCGTGGGGTTTTTGTCGTTTTAATTTGTAAACATTTTTAATGTTTAGCGCGACACCGGTGCTGGTTTCATTTTGGGTGAAACAGATCAACTCGCAATCTTTTGGAATTTTGATTGAATTGTAATCAAAGTCGCTCCTCCAAGAAACTTCAATTTTTGCCGGTTCTTTTTTTATTTCTTTTCCAAGAAGGAAAAATTTTTCGGAAAAGACGCCGTTAACAAAGTGAAAGCTTTTTTTTACAACACAGCTTCTCAAAATTATTTCCATTGCCTCGGTGGCGGACGATATGAAAAATATTTTGTTTTCTGCTGGAATAGCGAGAATCTTTCTTAATCCTGATTCCGCTTTGGAATAAATCTCTTTAAATTTCCGGCCGCGATGCGAGTGGGATAAAATGCCCTTATTTATCGCTGTATTGATGTGTTTCGGAATTGTATGATAAAGATTGCTTGGGCCGACGGTAAAATATTTCATATCGGTTAAGGTTGATTAACGTGATTTAAAATTTTATCACAGACAAATTCGGCGATTTTTTCTTGAGCCTCGATTGTGCTGCCGCCGATATGTGGAGTTAAAATTACGTTAGGTAAATTTTGAAGTTCCGAGTAAAAACCCGGTCCGTTGGCAGTTGGTTCGGTTGGATAGACATCGATTGCCGCTCCAGAAATTACGCCATTTTTTATAGCGTTTGCTAAGTCTGGGATGTTTACCACAGACCCGCGGCTTAGGTTTAACAGTTTGGCGCTTGGCTGCATTAATTTTAATTCTTTTCCGCTAATAAGATTCTTATTCTCGGGCCGGCCATCTACGTGCAGAGTAACGATGTCAGCTAAACCAAGCAATTCATTCAGACTGGCACACGCTTGAGCGCGCCCGACTGGTAATTTGTCTTCACAGTCATAATAAATCACATTCATTCCGAGAATTTCGGCTAAAAGCGAAAGCTGAGAGCCAATTCTGCCAAAGCCAATAATTCCAAGTTTTTTTCCGGTAAGCTCGTGACATTCGGTTGTGGTTTTTGCCCAATTTCCTGATTGAGTTTGTATATTTAGGCTAACGATTTTTCGTTGCAGCATAATTATTTCCGCGAGCGCCAATTCCACAACGCTTTTGGTGCTGCTAAACGGCGCATTAAATATGGTAATATCGCGTTCGCGGCAGGCTTCCATATCAATTTGGTCCGTGCCAATACAGAACGCGCCAACTATCTTAAGCTGATCGGCTTGTTCTAAAATTGCGCGAGTAATTTTCGTTTTTGAGCGGATGCCCAAAATACTAACCGATTGAATTTCAAGCATTAATTCATCCTCGGTTAAGGCGTGACCGAAAGATTTAACCTCATAACCGGCCGCGTATAATTTTTTTTGAGCGGTAGAGTTTATTTTTTCCAGAAGCAGCGCAATACGTTTTTCTGATTTTTTATTTTCAAACCCAACGATGAACTCTTCAAAATTAGTTAAAACTTGGTCCGTTAAAGCCATCACTTCAGGACGGCTAACATTCTCGGTGAAAGCAAAAAATTTGTCGGCTGCGCCAGATTGTTTAATTTGATAGTCAGTATAACCGTCACCAATTACTTGAACCGTGCCGACAAGCTTTAAATTCTTTACTGCGATTGATTTGCCATTATCCTGAGCGAGCGGATGATCGCGGTTGTAGGCCACAATTTCACCATTGTCGTTAGTTTCAAAATTATTGGCAATTATGTGATCCTCTCTAATCCCGAATTCTTTTACCACTGGAAAAATATATTCTTTAAATCCACCGGAGATTAAATATATGTCATTAGCGTGGCGCATAAAAAAATCTTTATTTTTAACAACCGAAGAAGTAATTTGTCCGCGTAAGAAAATTATCAATTGTTTCAGATGTCTTTGCCGCGGGCAAAATAACGCCAGGCGGCGCGCAAGTGATTCCTTAAAACCAATCTCACCCCGCATGCCGGCGGAGGTGATGGCGCTAATTTGTTCAATCAATTCTTTTTGGTTGGGATTGTCAACCAGAACGATTTTGGCTAATTCATCCAGTGTTTCTACTTTTACAAAAGTGCTGTCAAAGTCAATTATTATTTTTGTGTTCATAAGTTTAAAATTAAAATAAAAAAATCCTCGGTTAATGGCCGAGGGTTGATTATGTGTGTCTAATTTACCTATGACAACATACGCCTCGACCGGTGGGTGGAGAATGAGGATGTGGTTAAAGCGGTGTTTAGGTTATAACCTTGCATATAAATATATTATAGTTGGAAGATAAAATTTTGTCAAGGTTATTGAAAAGGCCCGTTCCACAAAATTGTGTACTGGGGCCTTTTTGCTATGGTAGCTTTATTGGGTCATTCGGATCCACCGCCTCGCTCGCGTATTTCCATACGCGATAGATAGTAGGATCGTAGAACTTCCCGTTAGGTCGATGGGAAAGTGTGCCGGCGCCCTCCAACTGTTTGGTGTAGCGCGATTTCTGAGGCAGTGATTCCAAGACGAAAAAAGCAGCGGCTACCGGCCAACGGCTTAAGCGCGGTGCAGAACGCCATGAATTCCTCTTGATTGTAGCCACGGGCAAGACCCGGGGCGATACAAATCCGATCATTGGGGTTCGCTTTCATCCAAACTCTAATCAGCTTGTGCACTTCATCCGCTGGAATAAGCCTTTTTCCGTATGGGGAACGCGAAATCTGCAGATGGATGGAAGCGCTCTCCCGGTGTTGCTCCTGCCACTCCATCACTTTCTGAAACGTCTGGCGCGTTATCTCTGTATCCATAAAAATCGTGCTGATTTTAAGGCGCAGGATTTTACCTTTGATCCCGAAGAGAGCAAGCAACCGATCAAGAACTTCTGGCAGATGTGGAGTCTCCAAGAGCCCACCGTTGTCCGTGAACTTCAGACAGAGCTGACGAACGTCCCTTTTGTGATTATGCATACTCCAGTGAAGGAAAAGCGCCAACCTAAAAAGGTCAACAATCTCCTCTGTGTCCAGATTGCGATAAAACCGCAGTCCAGAATACACGCAAAATGGACATAAATGCGCGGAACACCCATATTGTGTGCCTCCTTGCACCATGAGCTTCTCTTTTTGATCGCTCTGATTTGGCGATGTTTCGTCTATGATGGCGGTCAGAAAGAAATCACGCAAGTCGCTGGGAGCCGCATGGACTGCCAGGTAAATGGCGCCGTTGTCAAGGTACCCGTCAGTTACCGCTCGCGCCAATCGCAGGGTGTGGAACGAAAACTGAAGAACTTCAGGAACAATGTCACAGACTCGAACGATCTTCCCCATAACCGACCTCCTTTTTGATTTTAAAGAGCGCAAAAAAACCTCCGCTGTGGAGGTTCTCGATTCTTTGGTTGGATGGCGTTATTTACAACAGGTTAACACAAAGAAACTCCACAACAGAAGGTTTGGCTTTTCTTCAGTTTTTCTGATTGTAAAAACAACATATTAACCATAGCGATTGTAGTATAACCGATATATAATCCTTGTCAAGCTCGCTTTATAAATTTCAAAAATTTTATAAACTTTTTTGCTCTTTATACACCACATACCTTGTCTCGCTCGTCGTCTTGCCGTGCTTCTTCTTCGCCAAAATAACAACGGTGTTAACGCCGGAAGATAAATTAACTTCCTCTTTAAACATGCCCCTCTCATTTGTCATTATTTTTTGGCCATTGATCAGCACCTCAACCTCCGGATTTGTTTCACCCTGGATAATCACTGCCGGTTTGTCCACCACCAAGCCGTCGGGCGGATAATAAATCAACAGCCGCGGCACTTCCACGATTCTTCTAACCTGCAATCCCAAATAAAAAACTATTGCCAGCAATAAAATCACAATGAAGCCGTAGCGCGCTATCGTCGGCACCCACTGCCAATACTGGCCGGTGGATTTTTTAAAAGAATAGCGCGGTTTATTTTCTCCGGTTTTTTCTTCAACCAAATATTGTTCCAAAAACGGAATCGGATCAATCCCCAGCGCTTCCACATAGCGCCGCAAATAATTTTTTTGATAAATTTCCGCCGCCGGCAAATCGCAAAACCTGCATTCTTCCAACGCCAGCAAATATTTTTTTATTATTTTAGTCTTAATCGCCAGCTCCTCCAAACTTATTTTCCGTTTTTCTCTTTCTTCCTTAAGACGAAGGCACACCCGGCGAGGGCGCTCAAGTTCTTTTTGTTGAAAACCAAATGCCATACATGCGAAATGCGAAAGATTGCGAAAATGCGAACAACAATTTAGTAATTTAATAATTTAACAATGGGATAATCTCTCATTAACATCTCCCTAATATTTCGCTAATATTTTTCTAATATTCTTCTTTCTCTTCCTCTTTTTTATCATCTTCTTCAGCAACCTCACCATCTTCAACGTCATCATCACTTTCAACATCTTCAACATTTTCATCAAACACATTAAACTCTCCGCCGGCGCCAGCGCTTGAGACTTCCACTTCGGTGGTTAAAATTTCGCGCGGTTTCGCGCCGTCAGCCGGACCGATAATTCCCGCCGCCTCCATCTCATCCAAAATCCGCGCCGCGCGGGCGTAGCCGACTTTCAAACGGCGCTGTAATAATGACGCGCTGGCTTTGCCGGCTTGTAAAACCGCTGTTTTCGCTTCATCAAACATCGCGCCTGAATGCGTTTTGGCTTGCTTAATTCCGCGGTCAAAACCAGCATATCGCCGCGGCCAAGCAGTTTTTCCGCGCCGGGACAATCAAGAATCGTGCGCGAATCAATCAGCGACGCCACGGAAAACGCGATGCGAGCCGGAATGTTCGCCTTCATCAAGCCGGTGATAATATCAACGCTCGGCCTCTGCGTGGCGACGATTAAATGAATGCCGACCGCGCGCGCCATCTGCGCCAGACGGATAATGCCGGCCTCAACCTCGCTCGCCGCGGACGCCATTAAATCCGCCAACTCGTCAATGATGAAAACAATATGCGGAAGTTTTGTGTCCGGATGTTTTTCATTATATGAATGAATATCGCGCGAACCAGCTTGCGCCAAAATTTCAAACCGCCGGTCCATTTCTCCGGTCGTCCACTTCAACGCGTTCACGGTCTTTTGCACATTAGTAATCACCGGCGCTAATAAATGTGGGATGCCATTATATAAAGTAAGCTCAACTCGCTTTGGATCAACCATAATAAACCGCAAGGTTTCCGCGGTGTTCTGATACAACAAACTCATAATAATCGTGTT
>JACRPD010000031.1 GCA_016214105.1 Candidatus Magasanikiibacteriota bacterium | reverse complement strand
CGCAATGGGGTGGCCAGAGGGAGTTGAACCCTCGATAGCGGATCCACAATCCGCAGTTTTACCGTTAAACTATGGCCACCACGCTGCGCTTTTTATTTTGTCTACTTGCCAAGCCGTTCAAACGCCCGCAACACTTCCAACGGCACGGCGAAGATGACGGTATTGGATTGGTCGGAACTCAAATCATTAATCGTGCTCAAAGTCCGCAAGTGAAGCGCGCCGGGCGACTGCGCGAGTATGCCGGCGGCTTTGGCGATGTTTTCCGCGGCAATCACTTCTCCGCTCGCTTTGATAATCACTGATCTTTTTTCCCGTTCCGCTTCCGCCTGCTGGGCGATCACTCTCTGCATATTTTCCGGCAAGACAATATCTTTTAATTCAACCGCTTCAACTTTAATGCCCCACTGGCCGGTGGCGTGTTCAATAATTTCTTTTATTCTCTGCGCCGCGGCATCGCGGTTAGCCAGCAACTCATCCAGTTCCAGTTCACCGACAACATTCCGCATGGTAGTTTGCGCGAGCTGTGACACGGCGTTCCAAAAATTTTCTACTTCCAGCACCGCTTTGGCTAGTAATCGCTTCCTGCAAGGGCACATCCACCGCTTTGGTGCGCATATCAATTTTAATCATGCTTTGAATAATCGGAATTACCAAACGCCAGCTCGGTTCGGCGGTGTTGATAAATTTTCCCAGCATGAATTTTACGCCCCGCTGATACTGGTTTACTTGCCGGACGCTGATGATGACGAGAATGCCAATCGCGATCGCGATGGGAGTGATGACTTCGGACATAAAATTAACATCATTAATTAAAAATTACAAATTGAAGATTTTCACCTTGTCTCCCCGGCAGGAATCGAACCTGCATTACCTGCTTAGAAGGCGGGTGTTCTATCCATTGAACTACGGGGAGTGAAAATCGTGCTGATATATTAGCGAAAAAAATATAAGGAAATTTTTTATAAATATTTTTCAGCTCCTTGTCAGTGATGTGCGTATAGATTTGCGTGGTGGTGATTGACGAATGCCCTAACATCGTTTGCACGCTTCGGATGTCAGCGCCATTTTGCAGCAAATCAGTCGCGTAAGAGTGGCGCAAAGTGTGCGGCGTCACCGGTTTTGTTATCCCCGCCGCCCGCGCGTATTTCTGCACCAACCTCTGCACCGACCTCGGAGTCAACGGCGGTGCGGAATCATTTGGTGCTTTGGCGCTCAAGTGCTTTTGTGCTTCGGTGTGGTTCGTTCGTTTGTCATGCGACACAAATAAATACTGATTCATGTCCTGTCTCGCTTCCAGATATTTTTTCAGCCAATATCTCGCTTGCTCCGACAAAAAAACCACGCGCGATTTTCTGCCCTTGCCCATGATGGTAAACTCTTCTTTCTCCAGATTAACTTTGTCTTTTTTCAACCCCGCCAACTCTGACACTCGCAGGCCGGTGGAAAACAACATCTCCAAAATCGCCTTATCACGGCACTTAATTAAGTCATCAGTTTTCGTAGTTCGTAGTTTCGTATCTTTCGTAAGTTCGCACATCTTTATTGGCGCTTCTAACAATCTATCCAAATCTCCACCCTCCAAAAAACTCACTTCGCGGTCAGGCATTTTCATCAGCTCAATTTTTTCCGCCGGCAGAGTCTTCACATCTCGTTTGGCCAGGTATTTTAGAAAAGAACGCAAAGCGATTAAATGATAATTTTGCGTATTTTTTCTTAACGGGTCGCCATGCACATCAGCGAGGCGATTCAGCCACAGACGATACTGGCGCACATTTTCCGCCTCCAAATTTTCCGGTTTTTTCGCTTCGCCGAACCAGCTGATGAATCTTTTTAAATAAAAATCATAATTCCGCACCGTCTGCTGGCTGCGGTTTTTTTCAATTTCCAGATGTTCCAGGAAGTCAACGAGGTAATTTTTGAGAGTCTTCATATTTTGAAAGAGATCCCTCGGCTCCCTTGGGTCGCTCGGGATAATTGGTGGTCGCGAGACTACCAATTATTGTACGACACTATTGACAAATGGTCAAATTTGTGCTATAATATCTTTGTCAAAAATCAAAAAATAAAAATAAAAATATGCAAAACAAAAATACGGGGGCGGAGACCCAGTCAAACTCCGCGATTTCTTTGGTTTATTATTACTTGTTGGCAGGCATCGCACTGTTGGTGTCTGTTTTTTTATTCCTGCCTCGGGTAGCCGCGGGATGAAGTTCAAACAGACATGTGGATAAGCGGATTGCTCCGCTTTTCTTTTTAATCTATACTATAAATAGCCCGATTGGGCTGATAATTTTTAAAAAGATTTTATGAGATATTGGTTAATTTTTTCACTAATGTTAGCGGTTTTGTGGTTTGCGCCGGTTATGGCGCAAGGCGAAACAGCTTTGCCTGCCTCTGATCAGTCGGCAGCAGCAACAGTCCCGGACGCGGTTCAGCCGACAACCGATGCCGCAACTCCAGCAGCCGCGGTTAATCCGACCACACCAATTGTAAGTGAAGAACTGGAAGGAATGGAGATAGAGGAGCCAAAAGAGGTGCCATCAGGTTTTGGTTTGTGGTGGAAAGGCGTTAAAGAAAAAGTTTCCATTGGTTTAACTTTTAATCCGGTTAAAAAAGCGGAAAAGCAATTGCAATTTGCGGAAGAGCGTATGCGATTGGCGGAGCTAATGGCGCAAAAATCTAAAGACCAAAAAGTGCAAGCGCGCATTTATCGCGTAATCGGGCAGGCGCAAGAAATGATGGAAAAAGTTGAGGCGCGCCGCGAACGTTTATTACAGCAGAAGGACGAACAAGGGGTGCGTTTATTGCGCAATATCGCGACGCACCAAATCAGACGCGAGGCCGTAATGGATAAAATAGAAGAAAAACTGCCGGAAGGGGCGGTGGAAAAATTTGATGAATTACGGGAAAAAGCCGTGGCTCAAGAACGTCGTTTGTTGAACGCGATAAATAATGAAAACGCGCCGGCGGAAGTGCGTGAACACTTGCAGGCGGTAAAAGACCGGATTGAAACGCACGCTGAAGAAATTAAACTGTTCCGCGAACGCCGCGTTGAATTGATGGATGAATTTAAAGCCGGCGATGATGCGGTGAAAGAGCAAGCAAAAGAAGAGATGAAAGAACTGCGCCAAGATCGCGTGGAAATGTTGAAAGATCGGCGCGAAGAGCGGGTTGAAAACAGACAGGAATTCAAAAAAGAAAAACTGGAAAACAAATTAGAAAATATTAAAGAGGGAGGAGCGAT
Organism: Candidatus Magasanikiibacteriota bacterium; assembly: GCA_016214105.1. Taxonomy (GTDB): domain Bacteria; phylum Patescibacteriota; class Patescibacteriia; order Magasanikbacterales; family UBA922; genus 2-12-FULL-43-12. The sequence goes on along the minus strand of JACRPD010000031.1, from coordinate 49 downwards.
TAAACCGTCGCTGGAGAATAAACCCGGCGCGATTATTAAACTAAAAGCG
>JACRPD010000009.1 GCA_016214105.1 Candidatus Magasanikiibacteriota bacterium | reverse complement strand
TCCATCACGGATTAAACCCAAAAAGAAGATACCAAATGATTGTAAAAATTATGACCGGCCGGACTTAAATCCAGCCCCACCAAAGTGTCTATTAAACCAAAATTTTTCCAGGGCATAAATGCCCTGGCTACTATCAAGCGCCCCTACAGGGCTATTACGCCGCCTCTCTCAACTTCTTCACTCTCTCCTCTATCGGCGGATGAGTGGAAAATAATTTGGAAAAACCACCGGACTTGAGCGGGTTGGAAATAAATAAATGCGCGGTGGCCGAGGAAGCAGTCGCGAGAGGGACATTAGATAGCGATATTTTTTCCAACGCCCTCGCCAATCCTTCCGGATAACGGGTTAACAGCGCGCCGGACGCGTCAGCCAGATATTCGCGTTTGCGGGAAATGGCGAGTTTAATCAGTTCAGCGATTATCGGCGACAAGATTAGCAAGACCAAACCGATTATCATGATGATTCCACCCAGCTGTCCGCCGCCACCGCGATTGTCAGAATCTCGTTTTCCGCCGAACAATCTGGCGCGGAAGAAAAAATTGGAAATCAACGCGATCATTCCGACCAGCACCACGACAATGGTCATCAAACGGATATCATAATTTTTTATGTGCGACAATTCATGCGCGATAACGCCTTCCAATTCTTCATTTTTCAAAGCGCTGATAATTCCGGTTGTCAGCGCGATTGAAGCGTGTTGCGGGTCGCGGCCGGTGGCGAAAGCATTCAAAGCGGGGGAATCAATAATATATACTTTCGGCGTTGGCGTGCCGGCAGTTATGCAAAGATTTTCCACCATTCGGTAAACATACGGATTATCTTCTTTCTGTGTCAACCGCGCTTTGGTTGAAGACAGCGCGATGCTATCGCCTTTGTAATAGCTCACCAGCGATGTCAAGACAGAAAACACCACCGCGAACACTAAAATACCGTTGCCATAATTCAAATACACGCCAATGAACCAGCCAAGGGCGATGATGAAGACCAGAAAAATGGCGACTAACAAGACAGTCTTGCGTTTGTTAGAATCTATCTGATTATACATATTACAGTTTCACTTCCACATTCTCTCTTTCTTTCGCGTCCTCAATCTCAAAAAATTCATACTTGGTGAATTTCAGCATATTGGCGAAGAAGCTGTTTGGGAAGACTTCAATTTTGGTGTTGAAGTCGCGCACCATGCCGTTGTAGAATCTGCGAGCGGCTTGAATTTTGTTTTCCGTGTCGGAAAGTTCGTCCATTAATTGGCCGACATTTTGATTGGCTTTCAGATCCGGATAAGCTTCCACCGCGATTTGCAACTTGCCCAACATGCCGCCAAGCATGCTTTCGGCTTTGGCTAATTCAGCGGTATTGCCGGTTTGTTGCGCGGACATGGCTTGTGAGCGCGCTTTGGTGATGTCTTCCAGCAGTGTTCGTTCGTGTTGCATGTATCCCTTGACGCTGTTGATTAAATTCGGGATTAAATCGTGACGGCGTTTTAATTGCACGTCAATATCGCTCCACGCTTCCTTGACGCGGTTGCGCAGGCGGATGAGGCCGTTGTAGAGGGCGATGATCCAGATCACTATCACGGCTACGACGGCTATGATGACATAGGTGAGTGTCATATAGATTTAGTTAATTAAAAATTAGACTTGAATAGTTTAGACTATTGGGGTATAATCTTAAGGATATTATAATATATAACTCTTCAAAAGGGAATAGTGGATATAGAAATTGTGAGTTTGTAAGTGAATAAGTGCGTAGGTGTATAAGTATGAATTTGAATACTTACACACTTATATACTTATACACCTATATACTGATGATGTCACAATAATTTTATGTTAACGGTAGTCATTTTCATCTTAATTCTAGGTCTCCTCGTCTTGGCGCATGAGTTTGGTCATTTCATAACCGCCCGCAAGTCAGGGATGAGAGTTTTTGAATTTGGCTTTGGTTTTCCGCCGCGGGTGCTGGGTGTTTATCGCGATCAAGCAACGAAGAAATTGGTTTGGAAATTTAGGAAGAAAAAAGATGAAGAAGAAATTCCGACCACTATATATTCTTTAAATTTATTGCCATTGGGCGGGTTTGTCCGTATCAAAGGCGAAGACGGCGGGTCAGCCAATGAGCCGGACAGTTTCGGTTTTCAGAAAGCTTGGAAACGGGCAGTGGTTTTAGTCGCCGGCGTGACCATGAATGTGATTTTAGCCGGCGTGCTGTTGTCTTTTGGTTTTATGATCGGTTTGCCGACTGACCTGTCGGTTGATCCGGGTAAATACGCGAGAGTCGTTGAACCGGCGCAGGTAATGGTGCAAGCGGTGGATAAAGCCTCGCCCGCGGAAGAAGCAGGCATCAAATTTGGCGATCGGATTTTAAAAATAGACGGGCAGGAAATCAAAAGTTCGGAAAACATGGTTGGTTATGTTCAGGCGAATTTTGCCAAAGAAATGTTGTTGTCAGTTGAAAGAGGCGGGAAAGAGATGGAATTAAAAATGACGCCGCGCTTGATTAAACCAGGAGACGGCAGTCCGCGTTTTGGGGTAATGCTCGCTGACGCCGGCATTGTGCGTTATCCGTGGTATATCGCCTTATACAAAGGTTTTATCGCCGCGGGTATAGGTTTAAT
>JACRPD010000018.1 GCA_016214105.1 Candidatus Magasanikiibacteriota bacterium | reverse complement strand
GCAGTTTGATTGAATAATTGTTTGAATTGATTAATCGAGCCAAAAATTTTTTCTATTTCTTTCTTTAAATTTTCATCCACGCTTAATTTAGGATTCATCACCGACCAAAATAAATTATGATTTACAAAACCGCCGCCGTGGTTTTTTATTTTTGTCCGATCCGCTTCTTCAACGGGCAGAGTATTTAACTCGCGCAAAATATCTTCCGGAGTTTTTTCCAACAGCGCCGGGTATTTTTCCAAAACTTTTACAAAATTGTCCCGATACGTTTGGTGGTGTTTGGAATAGTGGATTTCCAGTGTTTTAGCGTCAAGATACGGCTCCAGCGCGTCGTAGTCATAAGGGAGTGAAGATAGATTGAATTTATCCATATAGTTGGAGTTAAAAATTATTATTTCATACTTATATTGTATTACATTACTGTTTCCAGTGTCAAGATTGACTCCGCTGCCATTGCTCGTTATAATATCAACAATCTTTTGCACTGATTATTGTGTTTTGTGTTTAATCAATATGCGTAAAATAGCGATTGTCGCTTTAATTATCTTGTTTTCGTTGAGCCTGTTCCAGTTTGTTCGCGCGGAAACCGGTGGGAAGGTTGAGTTCGTTTTGTTTCATTCGGAAACTTGCCCGCACTGCAAAGCGGAAATTAAGTTTATTGATAACGAATTAAGACCGAAATATGGCGACAAGGTTGATTTTAAATTATATGAAGTCAGCAAGAGCGCGGAGAATCAGAAGCTGATGGGGCAATACCTGTATTTTTATAAATACAACGCGCAGGGCGTGCCGCTGACTTTTATTGATGGTCTGCCGTTCGTCGGTTATGATAATGATGAAAACAGCGGCAAGGCGATGCGCGAAGCGGTTGAGAAAAAAATCGTTGAAAGATTTCCGGCGTCAGCGGATAGTCTGGCTCCAGCCAACACGATTAAAGACACCGCGCAAACAATCAATGTGCGGTATTTGGGCGAAATCAATCCGCGGACGTTTTCTTTGCCGCTGCTTACGGTTGTCATCGGTCTCTTGGACGGATTTAATCCATGCGCGATGTGGGTATTGTTATTTTTAATATCCCTATTATTGGGAATGGAGGACAAGAGGAGAATGTGGTTGTTGGGCAGTATTTTTATTGCCGCCAGCGGCGCGGTTTACTTTTTCTTCATGGCCGCGTGGCTGAAATTCATTATGTTTGTCGGAATGATTTTGTTGGTGCGGATTTTAATCGGCGTTGTAGCGGTTGGCGTCGGCGGAAAAAATTTGTGGGATTATTGGCAGAATCGCAAAGCTGAAGGCGTAGTTTGCAAAGTTTCTAAAGATGAGGGAACCAAAAAGACATTTGATAAAATTAAAAATATCGTTTACCGCAAGAGTTTGTGGTGGTCGATTTTAGGCATCGTGATTTTAGGTTTTTCCGTTAATTTGGTGGAAATGGCTTGTTCCGCGGGCTTTCCCGCGATTTACACGCAAGTTTTGGCTTTAAACAGTTTGCCAATGTGGCAAAAATATCTCTACATGGCCGGTTATATTTTCTTCTACATGTTGGATGACATGGTAGTATTTTTAGTCGCGATGATGACGCTTAAATCAAAAGTTTTTGGTTCTAAATACGCTAAATACTCTAACTTAATCGGCGGGTTGTTAATTTTAATTTTAGGTTTGCTTCTCATCTTTAAGCCGGAGTGGCTGATGTTCAGTTAGCCCACTAATATGACGACCGCTAATAACACTAATTACGCGACAAGCGATGCTCACTCCTCAACAACAATCTTACCTCCTTTCCCTCGCTCGCTGCACGCTGGAGCGTCATTTTGGCAGTGGACAGACGATGGGGGATGACGTTGAAGAAAAATTAAAAGAAAAGCGTGGCACGTTCGTTACTTTGAAAAAAAATGAAGAGTTGCGCGGGTGCATTGGCCACATTGAACCGGTGCAGGAGGTCTATAAAGACGTGATTGATAACGCATTGGCGGCGGCGTTTGAGGATACACGCTTTTTGCCGTTAAAAGCGGATGAGTTGTCCGAGATTAAAATTGAAATTTCTGTTTTAACCCAGCCGCGAGAGTTAAAGTATTCTTCAGTTGACGACTTGTTGGCAAAATTAACGCCTTTGCGCGATGGTGTGATAGTCAGAAAGGGTTATCGCGGAGCGACTTACTTGCCGCAGGTTTGGGAAGGTATGAAAGACAAAGAAGAATTTTTATCCTCGCTTTGCCAAAAAGCTGGATTGAGTCCAGCTGAGTGGAGGAGCGGAAACCTGCTGGTGTTTACTTATCAGGCGGAAGTGTTTGGCGAGACGCAGAACACAAAACACAATTAACAAAACCCATAGCGGCAAGTGTTTGTATTGTGGTAACGCTTTATTTTTGTTATAATGTGTTATGTTGATTGAGTTATGTGTTTTGCAACCGTATGCCAATGCAACAGCTGACAATCAAAGGCGAATCCGCTCATGTCGCTTCAACCGAAGACATCTGTTTTTTCGCGCAGACGAATTATCGCAATCAAATGCGCAAGTTTGGCATTAAGACGGACGACCGCCGCCGGCATATGTATGTCATCGGCAAGACCGGCATGGGAAAGACGACGATGTTGGAAAATATGGTCTTGCACGATATCTATTCCGGCCATGGCGTCGGTATTGTTGATCCGCACGGGGATTACGCGGAAAAAATTATTAATTTCATCCCGCCCAACCGCATCAATGACGTGGTTTATTTTAATCCGGCTGATTTGGAATTTCCGATCGGCTTTAATATTTTGGAAGTTAAATCTGAAGAACAAAAACATTTGGTGGCGGCCGGCTTGATGGGTATATTTAAAAAAATCTGGCCCGATGTCTGGAGTTCCCGCATGGAATACATTTTGAATAATACGCTATTATCATTGTTAAGTTATCCGGGCTCAACGCTATTGGGAATTAATCGCATGCTGGCGGACAAAGAATATCGCCGCAAGGTGGTGCATGTGCTGAAAGACCCGGTGGTTAAAGCGTTTTGGCAAACGGAATTCGCCAATTATCCAGAGCGCTACATGACCGAGGCCGTGGCCCCGATTCAAAACAAGATTGGGCAATTTTTATCCGGCAGCGTTATTAGAAATATGGTGGCGCAGGTCAAGTCAACGATTAATGTCAGAGAAATAATGGATAGTGGAAAAATTTTTATCATGAATTTATCAAAAGGCCGGATTGGCGAAGATAACAGCAGATTGTTAGGCGGTATGTTGATTACCGAAATACAATTGGCGGCTATGGAGCGCGTGGATATTCCGGAAAAAGACCGCCGTGATTTTTTTCTTTATGTTGATGAGTTTCAAAATTTTGCTACGCCGAGTTTTGCCAATATTTTATCCGAAGCGCGCAAATACCGTTTAAGTTTAATCATGGCGCATCAATATGTGATGCAGTTGGATGAAATAGTCGCGGACGCGGTTTTTGGCAATGTCGGCACCATGGTAACTTTCCGCGTCGGCGGTTCGGACGCGGAAGCGCTAGAAAAAGAATTCACGCCGGCATTTTTGATTGAAGATATTGTTAATTTATCAAAATTTCAAATTATTTTAAAATTAATGATTGACGGTGTGTCTTCACAGCCATTCACCGCGGTAACCATGCCGCCAATCGGTTCGCCGACAGATAGCGCGGAAAAAGTCATCCGCGTGTCGCGCGAGCGCTACGGCAAGCATCGCAGTGTGGTTGAAGACAAGATTTTGCGCTGGAGCGGCATGGGCGGGGATATGGCCGGCGAGGAAGATGATGGCGATTTATCCGACGCGCCTTCGGTTCCCAAAAATATCGCGCCAATCATGCCAAAACCAACGCCAATATCAACTGTTGAACCGGTGAAAACTGTCTCGCTAAAAGATTTATTGCCGAAAGATAACACGGTTAAAAATACCGCTGATAATAAAGCGCCGGTTACGTTTAATCCGGTTCAAAAAGAAGCGCAGAACAATAACCAAAGACCGCTTGGGCAGGGGAGAAACAGAAAGAAGAGTAAAGGCCCACTAATACAACGACCGCAACCCACTAATACGCGACCACTAATTACACCAATTAGTAATAACGCTTCATCTCCGCAATTAGTGAGTCAACAGAGAAATCAAGAGGTTAATCATATTAACGAGAAGCCGGCGCCGAAAGCGGTACAACCGGATTATGTGGTGCGATTTGATGTTGACAAAAATCAGGTTGATAAAAAAAAGAAAGGCGATGATGCGGATGATGATTATAGGTTAAATAAGTAGAGACATGGCATTGCCACGGCTCTACTATTATTTTAATTTATATTCATACACCCACACTCTTCCGTTTTCTAGTTCCCACCATCTGTCAGCTTCCAGCTTTGCTTGGTCGCGGATTTCAGCGGCCGGAGCCCAGTAATTGGTATGAACAAAAAACGCTTTTTTCACGCCAACAATCGCCATCGCTGATTCCATCCATTCTCGCTTGGGCTGTTCATAAACCATTTTGCGGAAATATTGGTAGAGCGGTCCGCCGGTGGGGATTGAATAAAAATAGTGTTCACCGGTTGCGGTTTTGAAATATTTTTCAAATCCGAATTCTTGCAAAGCCGCCGCTCCAAGCAGTTGATTGGCGATAACGATGTAATCTTTTTTGTTTTGATTTAAGTTGTCAATGAAATTAACCGTATTAATGTCCGCTTGCCGGACTGACCAGCCGGTATGAAACGCGACCGCGTCGCGGGTCGGGTAGGTGAAGTACCAGGAAATTAGAAGCAGGAAAGAAAAAATCAAAGCCGCTAAAAATTGTTTATGGCCGGCTTTTTTTATTTTAATAAAAAATTCGCGCAAGGCCAGCACAAAGCTTGGAACTAACAACACCAGCATTAATTCCAAAACGCGTTCAGCGTAAACATTTTGTTCATACATGATTACTTCCGCGAATTTTGTTGAGGTTGACAAAATGAACGCGGAAACAAAAAGTCCGATCGCGCTTAAAAAAACAAATTTGGGAAGATTATTTTTATATTTTTTGATAATTATGATCAATCCGATGATTGCGGTAACCACAAAAAGCGGTTTAATCATACTGCGATAAATATATAGAGCTTGCCACCAAAAATTTCCTCTATCAAGCCAGACCCAATGCGGTTTGGCGAAAAGCAGAAGTAAATTTGTTAAATGCGACAGGGGATTTACCAAAGCAAACCCGCCGCCGTTGCGCAAAGAATTCAGATAGAATGCTGCCGGCAGTGTTAATGCTAAAATCAGCGGATAAATTACCGCCATAATGACGTTTTTTGTTTTGTTGCCGGCTTTAAATAAATACGAGGCAAAATAGATAACGGCAGTTGGCAGGCCGACAAACGGGTGGATGGCGATCGTTGTTAAACACAGGACTAATCCCAGCCAAAAAGTATTGCTTTGCGAACAGGTTTTTTCGCGCCAAATCAGAAGAAAAATGAAATAGGCGATTAGGATGGCAAAATTATTTGGCGTCGTAACAGTGAAATAGCTTAGTGGTAATAGTGGCATCAGAGCGATGGCGGGATATAGTTTATCTTTGAATCCGGCGCGTGATAAAGAAAAGTATGTTAGGAGGGGTAGTAACAAACCGGCCACCAAAGGAACGATGATTTTATCAATGATTGCCAGTGGAATTTTTGTAGTTAAATGAGTGAGGATGATTAAAACATATTGCCCCAAATAATACGGGGTTTTTGGTTCAATAGAACCGTGTTCAAGTATCCATTTTTCCGTGGCGCGGTGAATGAAAGGATCAAAACCAAAACCGATTTTGAATATTATTACTGCCACGCTTAAAATCAAAGTGGCATGCAATATAATCAATAGCAAGTTAGACGCCGTGTGCTTTGATTTTTGCAATACCCAGAGCAGTCCTATTGTGGTAATTACAAAGACGACGAAAAATCTTGGTCCGATGATTGTCCAAGGTGAGACTAACGTATCGGAAAATCTTTTATTCCAAAGCGTTATTATCAACAAAATTTGTCCGCCGATTACAAAAATGGCTAACAACTTAGTGGCTAAGTAAGATTTGGTGCCGGCATAGGATTCCCAATTAAAATCATTGGATAAATCCGCGAGCGGGCTGGCGCATTTTCCGCCCGAGGCGGACCCGCCTATAGCGGGGATTTTAAGAAAAGAAATGCCGATTGGCAGAAAAATTATAACCGCGGCGATGATTTGCCTATCAATCCGATAAAACCAATAAACTATTGACAAAATAATCGTTTGCAGTCCGATGAGCAACATGACCCCAAAAATTTTTTGCCAGAATTTTTTTTCATCCGGCATTATTTTCTGTCCCAGATTTTGGCCTAAAAAAATCAGATAACAGCCAAAAGTTATCGCGCTCAACAGCGCGCTGGTCGGGTTCCATAAATTGAATAACACCAGCGCTGTCAAAATAGCTCCTAGTGTGATATACTTTCCATCGGATAGCAGACGGCTTTGTTCCATAATTTTGGTTAGATATAGCTATTTTAACACATTTATGAAACGTATCAAGTTGTTTACAGCTAAGTATCCGGATCTTTTCACTTACATGCCGGCGAAAAACATCTTTCCCCACGATCAACTGGTGTCAAAAGTTTTTTTGCGCTGGCTTCCGACTTGGGTGACGCCCAATCGTCTTACCGGCTTGCGTATTGTTTTGACGCCAGCAGTGGTTTTGATAATTTTGTTCGGTCACTATATAACCGGCGTTGTTTTGTTTTTATTGGTTGCTTTTACCGATGTGTTGGATGGTTCTTTAGCCAGGACGCGGGATAAAATTACCAAATTTGGCATATTATTTGATCCATTAGCGGATAAATTGTTAGTTGGCTCAATGGTTTTGATTTTAGTTTTTCGCAAATTTAATTTTTGGCTGGGATTTGCTGTTTTGGGCATGGAAGTTGCTTTTGTGGCAAGCGCTCTGTATTCTTACAAACTAAAGAATGTGCGCATGGCCAATTTATGGGGCAAAATTAAAATGTTTTTACAGGTGGTAGCTGTCTGTTTGATTTTGTTGGCTTTAGTATTAAATATTTCTTATTTATTTACCGCCGCGGCTTGGATTTTTGGTTTAGCGATTGGTTTCGCGGTGGTCAGCTTGTTCGCGCATGGGATATGAATAGACAAAAAGCATTCCGACCACTATTTTTAGCAATCATTTTGGGTTTGCAGTATTTTCAGTTTGCGTCTTGGCAGTCAAGCTGGCTGGGTTGGATTTTATTCGCGTCATATGTTTTGCTGGTTGGCGTGATGTGGCAGAAAGTTTTCAGCCGGACATTCGGACTCGCGGTTTCGTCATGGCTCAATCGCGTTTTTAGCTGGCTGACAGTGTTTTTATTACTAAGTTTTGTCAGTTCTATTCTCGTTATCTTCTATCACCTGCCTGCCCGCCATAGTCCGCTCGGGGCGGACGGAGGCGGGTCTTCTATCTCTTATTTTTATATCTATCTTTCCGTCGCCTTACTAAGTTGGCTGTTATCGACATTTTGGTCCAGGGAAAAAGCACGGATTATTGCCGGGGAAGACGGCGCAGAACAGCATAATTTTATTTTATTCAAACTAAATCGGCTGTGGATTTGTTTGTATTTATTGGTTTGGGCGTTAGGATTTTATTTATTAGCAAGCCAGACCAGCGGTGCGGTTTTATTTTCCCCGTGGCAGAATATCAGCAAGTATTATTTGCCGATATTTTTTATTTTAACTCTGTTGTCCGGAGTTTTTTTATTCGCGAAATTTAAAACTAAAACAATCTTGTTTATTTTGGTTTTACAGTCAGTTTTACTGTCTTCTTATCTTCCATTTTCGCATCAATTGCCTTGGGGCGGGGATGTCTGGCGGCATTTGGCCGTGGAAAAGCAATTGCAGGCCGGCGAGCCGATTTTACCGGTTTTGTTCGGATCAAAAGTTGGCTGGCGCGAAGTGGCGGGGATAAATTTACCGGAAGTATTTTTGAGTCCGCAAAAACTCGCTTACAGCCAGTTATGGGGAATCAGCGTGTTGCTCGCCGAAACTTTGCGAGTTGATTTAGTCGCGATTAATCGCTGGCTGATGCCGGTTCTTTGGTCAATCGTTATGCCGTTTATTTTATTTAGAATCGGCTGGCTGGTTTTTGGTTCAAGACGAAGCGGTTTGTGGTTGGCGTGGTTGAGTTTTCTCGCTTTTCCGTTTCAAGCGTTAGGCGCGCTGACTTTGCCGGTTAGTTTGGGATATTTAAATTTCTTTTTTGTTTTAATGCTCTGGTTGCAATATTGGCGTGATCGCGGTCGTTCTCAGCGCCGTTACGCGTTACTGTTCAGCATGTTGATGGTCTTCGGCTACAGCTTACAGTTTATTTTGATTTTGCTCGCAGTTGTTTTATCATCTATCGTCTGTTATTTATTAAAAAGAATTAACAATGAACAATTAACAATTAGCAATTTAATGGTTAAGCCTGTGGTTTTTTTGATCGGAGCCGCGTCTATCCCGGCAATTGAGATTGCGTCCGGCTATAGCAGTTTTAACTCTATAAACCGGCTCTCTAATCTGAAACAGCTCGCCGGCCAGTTCACCGGCTGGTTTTACGCGAGCGCGATTCGTCCGCATGATATTTTGACCGGAAATATCTGGTTTAATCACACGCCGGATTACGCGTTCGTGGAAAATATTTTTAACAATTGGCGCTGGTGGCTTTTACCGCTGATGGCAGTTTTGATTTGTTTATTTATTTTTTCTTTCGTCAGTGTTTGGCGCGATCGCGCGGAAAGGCGCTGGCTGATGCTATTGAATTTGGCCGGAGCGGTAGTCGGCGGTTATTTATTGAGCTGGACATTTTTAACCGGCGATCATTTGCTAACGCGGCGGTTGGATTTAATGTTTGTATTTTTGTGGATACTATTTTTAATTTATATTTTGTCAAAATGGCTTAACAGTTGGCAGGCGAGGCGCTGGATGATTAGAGCGGTTGTTTTATTAGTTGTTTTTATTTTAAGCTGGTTCGGCGCTTTGACTTACGCGTCAGCGCCGGATATGAGAGTGGTGAGTGAGGGTGAATTTGGCGTGGTGAGTGATTTGAGATATGAGATAGAGCCTGCCCTGAGCTTGCCGAAGGGAGATAGGAGATATTGTGTGTTGGCGGATACGTGGGTTTTGTTGCCGTTAGAGGGCTTGAGTTCCGGTAAAATTATCGGTGGCGGGTTTCCGATTGATTATCAGTTTGGGCAGAAAGAGAGAGTGGAATTATTTAATAAATTTTCTAGTAATCCTGAATCGCAGGATTTAGAAAAGATGAAATCGCTGACTGGCGCGGCTGATTGTTGGTTTGTCTATCCGGAGAATAATCTGGATTCAGAAATTGCCAACCGAATTACCGAAATAATTGGCAATAATCCTCGGCAATCAAACGGATTTTTAGTTTGGGAGAAGGGGTTGCAAAAAGCGGGGGAATAGAGTAAATTATTGATATGGTAGATTTTGACAGCCAAAAATACTGGGAAAATCGTTTGCGAGAAAAATATTCTTTGGAAGGAGTTGGTTGTTTAGGGTTTGGAGAAGCTTATAATAAGTGGCTTTATAGATTGCGCAAAGCCAGTTTTATCTCTGAATTAATGAAATTGAAACAGGACAGGTTAAATAGCCATCTATTGGATATTGATTCAGGTACTGGATTTTATATCAAAATTTTTCAGAGTTTGGATTTTAAAAAAATAGTCGGGGTGGATATAGCCGGACAGGCGATTACTGGTTTACGCAAGGAATTTCCCGGATTGGTTTTTGAGCAATTAGATATTAGCCAAGAGAACGCAAGCGATTTTCTAAATGATAAATTCGATGTCATAACGGCGATGGATGTGTTATTTCACATTACGGATGATCGCCGATATGAACAGACAATCAAAAATATTTATAATTTATTAAAACCCGACGGCTATTTTATTTTTACGGATAATTTCGTCCACGGTGAAGAGATAAGATTTGAGCATCATGTCTCTCGCAGCCTGAAACGAATTGAGAGTGCGCTGATTATGTCCGGTTTTACCATAATCAGACGGCGTCCGGTGTTTTTGTTCATGAATTATCCGGTAGATACTGAAAATAAATTATTAAAATTTTTCTTTGGGAGAATTATTGTTCCTTGTGTCCAGCGCAGTGAGGTATGCGGGAAAATAGTTGGCGCGTGTCTATATTGTCTGGAAAGAGTGGCAAGTAAATTTATCCGTGAAGATGGGCCGAGTACCGAGTTAATGGTTTGCAGAAAAAAATAGAGTAAAAAATATGTCCGATTGTATCTTTTGCAAAATTATCAAAGGCGAAGTGCCTAACTATATTGTTTACGAAGACAAGAGTATTTTAGCGTTTTTAGATATTTTTCCTCATGCCAAAGGCCACACAGTTGTTGTCCCTAAGCGCCATATTGATACTTATTTTGATTTGTCAGACGACGAAATGAATAAATTATCCGCGGGGATTAAGAAAGCGATGGAGAAAATTCAAGCCGTGTTGAAGCCGGATGGTTTTAATGTTGGTTGGAATCAAAGTCCGGCTGGCGGGCAGGTGGTGCCGCATTTGCACATCCATATTATGCCGCGTTATGAGGGCGATGGCGGCGGAAGCATGCACTCTATTGTGAATAATCCGGGGGATGTGAAAGTTGGAGAAGTAGCGAAACTTTTTTGAAGGCTTACAATGCTTACGAGGCTCACGAAGCCTTGTGAGCATTGTAAGTCT
>JACRPD010000010.1 GCA_016214105.1 Candidatus Magasanikiibacteriota bacterium | reverse complement strand
TTTGATATAATTGCAGTAGCAATTTTCTCCCTCGGCGCAAAAATTGGCATTATCCAAAAATGATTTCGTGTAAAGCGAGATGTCCTCAAGTTTGCCGGCAAACGGACTAATTTGTTCCGGATAACCGCGGCATTCAACTTTGTATAAATATTTATAAAAATTATTCTTGGCCAAAATCTGCGCGCTGGCGCCGAACAACTCCGCCGGATATGAATCATCCGGAGAAACAAGGCATTTTTTATCGTAACAAATGCCCTTGCTTCCGCACTTTTTGCCATTATCACTTGCGCTCGCTGAACACGCGGACGCGGCTTTCTTGTTGATATACCCGACAAAAATCGCGTCCTGCTCAAAGCCGGTAATATCTTTTTTAACAGTAACAAATTCCAAATTAGCGGGCGGAGCCTTTTCAAATAATGAATAACCGGAATACTCGCGGGCTCCGGACCAGCTCACATCGCGGCCGATATAATCGCTATAAGTCAAACGATCATCAGCTTCGGCAGTCAGAGTTGACGGAGTGGTGCACTCTAAACTACTGCCGACCTCGCAGGGCTGAAGCGCGTAACAGCTGTATCGCTCGCCGGTGCCGGATTGAGTGTCGGGAACCGGCAAAGACCCTTGGCAAGCCAGCCACTCGGCGCATTGGCGGTCGCGGATTACTTTTAACAATAAATTTGAATCTTTTTTATTTGTGTTTGTAACTAACGGTACCAGCGCGAAATTTTTATCCTCGCTGTTTTGGTAAGTTTTGGCTGAATCATAAAGCAAATTCGGCTCATCGGTTTTGTTAAACAAGACACAGCCCTCCACTTGGCTCGCCTGTCCTTCGCACTCGCCGGTCTTGCCGGTAACCCGCTTATCAAAAATCGCGTAATACGGTTGGCCATCCGGGTTTAAATCGGAAGTGTCAGCCGGGTCAATTAATTCGCGGCAGCCGTTTTTCTCGCTCGGACAAACGCCGACATTTCCTTGATATTGCGGAGTGTTGTTTGACCAGATATCGTAAAATCCGCCGGCTTGCAGATAATCATTGTAACAAGGAACTTTGCCCTTATCCTGGCAGGTTTCGGTTTCGCCGCAATCCGAATCTTTAGCGCAAATATTTTGCGTATTCGCGCCAGCCGAAGTGTAACAAACACCGACATCTTTCAAAAACCAACCCTTATATTCCACGCCATTATTCTCAACCTTGGCTTTGTATTCGCAGAAACTATTGCCGGTCTTAATTGGATTTTTGAAATAGAAAAGATCGCTTCCGGCTTTGAAATCTTCGCACCCGACCAAATCCGCGCGGCACAGCGTGCGGTTCGCGCCAATATATTTTGACGGGTCATTGATTAAATACGTAGCGTTATGCTGATAAGAAGCATCGGAATTTTTATCCGGCAAAGTTTGTTCTTCCGCGCCGACTTCTTGACAGCCTTTGGCTTTTTTCAAACAGCTGAATTTCGGATGTACGGTCAAATACACCGGCGCGTCAGCGGGAGTGTCGGCAGGGATAATAATTGTGGAATCTTTCACTTCCGCGTTAGTAACTCCGGCCGGAAGAATTACGTTATCAGGTAATGTAATTTTATTTTCACTCGTGCTTTCTTCAGAATAAGCCTTGCAGCCTAACGCGTCGCCCGGGAATGGATCAGTTGGATTGGCATCGCAGGCCTTTGGCGCATCAGCATTGACTGATTGGCCGTTGTATGGAAATTTCTTTTTCCAAGAATCTTTGATAATCGTTCTGCTGTCCGGCGTGTAGCGCAATTCAACATTATCTAAAAAGTAAATCAGATTCGCTCCGGACGCGTTACTCTTAAATGCCAACAGCGTGTCTTGAAGCGGATCGCCGGTAAACTGAATCGGGCCGAGCTGATATTCTTTCCACTCATCGCCGATACTCAACTTAGAATCAGTTAAAGTAAAACTGCCGGTTGGCGCCAGTTGCATTACACTATTAATTTTTTGCATTTGGCCAAAATAAACACCCAAAGATTGTGTCTTGCCCCGCGCCCAAAAAGATAATTTATACCAGCCGTCTTTTTCCAAAGTGCTGGAAGCAACCAAATAATACGTTTCAGCAGCAGTAACTTTCAATGAGTGCAAGCCGACTTGCACTGACTCTGCCGCCACCTGCGTTTTATCGGCGGGAGACCAGCCGGCTTTTGCCGCGTTCAAATCATTATTATTGACTGGTTCAAAACTCAAATCAAAAACTGTTTTTGTGTCATTACCCTCATTGCCAACATATTCGCGGCAGCCATTATACGCGCCTTTGTTGTTGCTCGGCCCATTGCAAGACGCTGACTCGCCCGGCTTGGCAATCGCCCAATAAACGCAGGCGCCGTCTTTATAAATCCCGCCGTTCGTGCAACGCTGGCACTTCGTGTTATTCCAATACCCGCCTCTTTCCTCACAAGTTGCCGGTGTCGCAAGCGCCGCGTCATCGTAAAAATATGCGGTAGTCTTGCGCAATGGATGACATTCTTCCGACACGGTAATAGTATCTTTCAAGATGCGATAATAAACCTTGCCGTCTTTACCATACAAAGCTCGGCAGTCTAAACTCGCCGTGCCGTCAATGCCAGGCATTCCGCCATTGATCAGTTTATTATAACCAACGGCATTGCAACCCGCGTAAAGTTTTTCCAACTCATCAGGATTATCAGTCGCGTAAGCCGGCGAACCAACCGGAAAAAATTCACCGGCTGTTTCACCGCCCAAATCCAGTCCGAGATTGCCAAGATACGCGCCATCTTTTTCATTAACCGGCCGCAGTTTGTGCAATTTCAAAACATAACCTTCGCTCATTGAACCATACCAGGAATAAAATACTTTTTGATTTTGCTCGTTCGGCAATTCGCAATATTTTATGTCAGTATAATATTCCAAACCTTCTCCGCCTTTGGCCAATTCGTCAATATTCGTAAATTCATCACAGCCCGCGTAATCGCCCGGACAAGACTTGCCGTTATCAGGAATAAAATACAACGGGAATTCGGATGGCGCGAAATTAGTCGCGTTTTGTTTGAAAGTATCGTAACCGACACAACTCGCGTCGCATTTATTTTCTTCTCCGGCAATGCCCGGAATCGGCGTGGAATAAGAGCCTTTTTTGGGTGTATAAGAATCGCAGCCAACTTCTTCCGGCAGGCAAACTTGCGCGAAATCAGCGCATTTTTTATCTTGGCTTACTTGACCTAACTCCGGTTTGGTCTGCGGCCAATTAATCGCCGGCGTATTTTTATTTATATCATAACAGCCTAAATAGTCCGGAGCTTTTTTAATAAATGTCGGCTTATCATAATTATTAATATATTCGTCTGTTGTTCCGCTTTTCAAAGTGCCCAAATAAAACTCGCTGCAGCCATTATCCGATGCCGAACAGCTGTAATTTTTTATTCTCTCGTTGAAAAACAACGCCTGATTCCGGCCGTAGTTTTTGTAATCAACGCCTTCCGCGTTAATGCTGGCAATCCAATCATCGCCTTCCTTTTCCGCGCTATAAGACAAACAACCGACGCTGTCAAAATTGCATTCGCCGTAATCCACGGTTTTCGCCAGATAAGAAACAAACGCTCCGTCGCCTGAAGTGTAGGTGGTGCAGGTGTTATAATACGGTTCGCAGGCTTCGCCCGGCAAACGCCAAACTTTTTTCTCGCGCGCGCAATAGCCGAAGAAGTCGCAACTGCCATCGGCTTTGTCTTTAATGCAAGTCTGCGCGTCAACGCATTCCTGGGCGCGCAAACCGCTGGTCTGGTCAATTAAATTTGAACTGTAAACCATGCCATTGCACCGCGTGTCCGGCGACTTGATTATCCAATTCGGATCAATCAAACGGCAATACGGATAATTCGTTGCGTCCGGCTCTACAATGACATTACCGCCGGAATCTTTGGAATATTTGCAATCGTCAAAATGGTCAACCACATATTGCAAAGTCCATTTTTCCTGCGGATGGTCGGGGTCAGCCAGCAAAGCCGCGATTTCAAAACCTAACGGCAAAATCCGGCTCCGGCGCAATTTTTGGATATTGGAATAACAATAAGCATTTTTGTAACAATTATAACTGGTATTATCCGCCACCCGGCGCGGCGAAGCTAAAATCCAATCGCCTTTCAGCAATCCTTCTTTCATCGCTTCCCTGATAGTCATCGGCTCGCCGGTGTCGGCGCGGCGCACGGCTTCGCGCAAGCTGTCATCCATCACGCAATTATTTAATCCCGGAATTGTCGGCGCCGTGTCCGGACAAGTGGTGAACTCGGTCAGCAGATTATAGTTTTCTCTTTGGTCAATCTTAACCGCCAAAAAGCTGGAAAAAATTTCTTTGGCTTTTTTCAAATTTTGCTGGAACCCGGCTGACTCAAAACTCATTACACTCTCAACATCCGCGCTGCTGCCGCTTTCATCAAACAAAGAAAGAAAATATTTTTGCAAATTTTTTATGCCCTCGGTCGCCAAAGTATTAAGAAAAACCGACCCGGCCAAAGGAATCACTTGCAAAGCGCCACTGCCGTAAATGCCTCCGACTTGGCTGGCGGTCAAAGTTGATTGATGTTTGTTTGTGGCTGAATAAGTTTCTTCTTTAATTACTTGCGCCGGTGTTTTTACATTTCCGGTAATTAAATCCGTCGCCGCTTTAAACCCTTCGCCTTCCGCTCTTCCAGCTTGCGCGCCGGCCACTTGTTTGGATTGAATGCGGTCAACCCGCTCCACCGCCCCAACCGCGACGCCAAAATCCGTGTTTTCAAAACGCAAAGCGTTGCTGAACATTTTTTCCGACGTCAGTTGGCCGTTTTCGCCGAAATATTGCTCGTCGGCGTTTTT
>JACRPD010000030.1 GCA_016214105.1 Candidatus Magasanikiibacteriota bacterium | reverse complement strand
TTTCTTGCCAAAAAAATGATAAACAAAAATGAAGCGATCCGTTTATTGCCATCGGTAAAAGGATGATCCTTGATCACAAAATACAAAAGGTGCGCGGCTTTGCTTTCGGTGCTAGGATATAAGTCAATCCCACCAAACGTCTGATAAAGAATGCCCATAACAGATTTGAATGAATCCGCTCTTTCATTGCCAAACAATTCACTGGCCTCTTTTTTTCTTTTCTTACTGCCTCTAAGCTCAAAAATAGCCGACCGCGCGTCTTCAAAAGTTAAGTGGTATTTATCCTTAAAAACCTTGGCTGGGGCAACCAACAAGTCCTGGTCATATTTTTGCAACAAAACCCAAGAGTTGGCGTAATCGGTGATTACTTTCAAGATTCCCTCCGATTCTCGGCCGGTTAATCGCCTTGTCTCAATCGTTTTCTTGATGATTGAAGCTGTTTGTTCAAACTCATCCAACTGTTTCCCCTTTACTTCCAACAATCTCTTTTGGTTCAAAGTATAGCCACTCAAAATGTAGCCTCGTAAAACTTCGGTTGCCCAAATACGAAATTGCGTGGCTCGCTTGGAATTGACCCGATAACCGACAGAAAGAATGGCATCTAAATTATAGAACTTGACTTTATAACTTTTTCCGTCAACAGCAGTGCGTTCCAAAATGGAACATACTGAATTTTCTCCTAACTCCTTCGATCTAAATATATTATTTAAATGCTTGGTGATAGCGGGTCTTTGTGTACCAAAAAGACCGGCAATTTGTTCTTGGGTCAGCCAAACCGTCTCGTTTTTCACTTCTGCTTCCAAATTTACCCTGCCATCTTTGGATTTATATATGACTATTTCTCCATTGCTGATTTTCTTTTCCATAATGTTAGTATCATAATATTTTCTACAACCACCCCTTCTTTTTGAAATAAATAATCATACCACAGAAAACCGCTATCATCACCAACACCATGGCGTCAAAACCCCAAGACGCGTTCAAGCCGGGCATATATTTAAAATTCATTCCGTACAAACCGGCCAAGAAAGTCAGCGGCATGAAAATAGTGGCGATAATTGTTAAGACTTTAATTACGCTGTTCATCCGATTGCTCAAGCTGGATAAATAAATATCCAGCATGCCGGTCGCCATATCGCGATAAGTTTCCATGGTATCAATCGCCTGCACCACACGGTCGTAAATATCGCGCAAATAAATGCGCGTGCTTTTTTTAATCAACGGGCTATCGCCTCGCTCCAAAATATCCACCACTTCGCGCAATGGCCAAATCGCTTTGCGCAAGCTCAAAATTGACCGCTTCAAACCATAAATTGAACGCAGAGTCTGCTGTGAAGGATTTTTAATCAATTCGTTTTCCAAAATCTCTATCCGCTCGCCAAAATCTTCTAAAACTTTAAAATAGTTGTTTACAATATCATCAATCAGCTCGTAAACCAGGTAATCGGTGCCTAAAGAGCGGATTCTGGTTTTTTCTTTTCTGATCAGCATGCGCGCGCGATCAAACACGTCGCCCTTTACCCCCTGCTGAAGCGTGATGACAAATTTTTCCGCCATCACAATGCTAACTTGCTCAGAAATAAACGACTGACTGGCGGTTTTGCCCGGTGTGAGCATTTTTAAGACTACATAAATATAATCGTCCAAAATCTCTATCTTTGGACGCTGGTTCGGATTGACAATGTCTTCCATGATGACCGGATGCAGATCAAACCCCAAACCCAGCTCGCTTAAAAAACTCAACGGCGGGACATTGTCAATATTTATCCATGTTATTTCCGGCGTATTTTTATAACGCACGCATTCGGCTAAATCATAGGTCTCTTTTTCTTCCAAATGCGTCTCGTTGTAATCCATTACGGAAATTAAATTGTTGCGCAGGCGTTTTTTATTCTGTTTTGTTGGTGTTGGCATATTGATAATTATTTATCTTGTTTATTATAACACAAAAGACGAGCTTCCGCCCGTCTTTTCGCTTATCTCTATTTATCTCAATCTATGTCGCTCGCAATCAATTTCTCCGTCTAAACCCGCCTCCGCCGCGATGCGGACTCGGTCCGCGGTCAGCGAAAACCGGCGGCTGATAACCTTCCGGCTTTGGCATAAGCGCTTTCATGGACAAATTAACGCGGCCCAGATTATCTATCTCTTTTACCAAAACTTTTACCGTGTCGCCTAACTTCAACACATCGCTCGGCCGGCCAACCCGCTCCCAGCGCAACTCACTGACATGCACCAAACCGTCTTTGTTGGGCAAAATTTGCACAAACGCGCCAAAATCTTCCATGCGCACGACCTTGCCTTCATAAGTTTCTCCGGCCTCAACTTCTTTAGTAAGCTCAAGCACCATTTGCTTGGCTTTTTCCATCGCGTCCATGTCAACCGAAGTAATCATCACCCGGCCGTCTTGTTCAATGTCAATCGTAACACCGGTCAACGTGGTAATTTTTTTAATCGTCTTACCGCCCGGACCAATCACATCGCCGATTTTTTCCGGATCAATCATAATTGTTTCAATGCGCGGCGCGTACGGCGATAATTCCGGCTTCGGCGCGGCAATTGATTTGCCCATCACCGCCAAAACCTGCAGTCTCGCCTCGCGCGCTTGTTTAATTGTCTGCTCAACAATTTCCCAGGTCAGACCGTGCGTCTTGGTATCCATCTGCACCGCGGTAACGCCATCAATCGTGCCGGCGATTTTGAAATCCATCCCGCCTGGACCATCTTCCACGTCTTGCAGGTCGGTCAAAATTTTATATTTTTTAATTTCGCCGTCATTCTCCGCCGCGTCAGACGCCAAACCCATGGCAATACCGGCCACGGCTTTTTTAATCGGCACTCCGGCGGCCATCAATGACAAAGACGAACCGCAAGTGGAAGCCATTGAACTGGAGCCATTGGAACCCATTACTTCGGAAACCACGCGGATCGCGTACGGAAAATCAGCTTCTGACGGCAAAACCGGTTCCAGCGCCCTTTCGGCCAAAGCCCCGTGCCCGATAGCTCTTCTCCCCGGTCCGCGCATCGGACCGGCCTCGCCATAAGTGAATGGCGCGTCATTGTAATGATGCATGTAGCGCTTGGTGCCGTCCTCTTCCATGCTGTCCAAAGTCTGCACATCGCCGGGCGCGCCCAAAGTTACCACTGACAAAACCTGCGTGTCTCCGCGCATAAACATCGCGGAACCGTGCACGCGAGGCAACAAATCAATTTCTGTTTGTAATTTTCTAATTTCGGTCAATTTGCGTCCGTCCAAACGCTGTTCTTTTTTCAAGATTCGCGCGGTGATATGTTCTTCAACATAAATTTTAATATTTTTCAAAACTGATGTCTGCACCGCTTCCTCATAATCTTTCTCAACCAAAATCTTTTTTACTTCTTCGGTGATTTTATCCAACATTATATTTCTTTCTTGACGGGAAATTTTCGGCGCGTCAAAAATTATCGCGTCAACATTTTTCGCGACGTAATCTTTCGCCAGCTCCCGCGCTTCTTCTTCAATCTTATCTTCAACGCCCGCGACATCGTCAGCCAACGCCGGAATCGCTTCTTTCGTCCGGCCAATCTCGGCTTGGATTTTTTCAATGAAACTGATGATCGGTTTTAATTGTCCGCAGCCCCATTGCATCGCTTTCAACAATACAGCTTCCGGAACTTCTTTCGCGCCGGCCTCAACCATGACTAATTTATCCGGCGTTCCGGCCACGACTAAATCTAAATTGCCGGATTCCAATTGCGGCATGGTGGCGTTAAGAATAAAGTTACCGGCTTCATCCATGCCAACTCTGGCCGCGCCAATCGGACCGGCCCAGGGGATCGGCGAAGTCGCCAAAACAATACTCGCGGCCAAAAGCGCCGCCACCGCGGCGTCGTTTTCTCCATCAACCGACAACGCGGTCAAAACCACCTGAACGTCATTGCGCACGCGCTCATCAAACAGCGGGCGAATCGCGCGATCAACCAAACGGCCTGACAAAATTGCTTCATCGCTCGGACGGCCTTCGCGTTTGATAAAACGCGAACCTTTTATTTTCCCGGCGGCGTAAAGTTTTTCTTCAAAATCCACCATCAGCGGGAAATAATCAATTCCGGCTCTGATGTTTTTGCTTTTGACGACCGTCGCCAAAATCACAGTGTCGCCATAGCGCACCGTGCAAGATGAGTGAGCCAGCAAAGCCAGCCTGCCGGTCTCAACAACCAGCTTTCGTCCACCCCATTCCATGGACCAATTTTTAATATCCATAAAGGATCCTTTCTTGAAGCTGATCGAGAAGAGATAGATCGCCACGTATTTTTATACGTATGGACCTAGATTCCTCTAGACCAACTTCGATTAATAATTAAAAATGCTTACGAGGCTTGCAAGGCTAACGAAGCTCACGAGGCTTTGCGAACCCGATTAGCTTTGTAAGCATTGTAAGCCTTGTCAGCATCGTAAGCCTTAATCAAAAACTTCTCTTTCTCTTTCCCCAAGTCAATAAAATCGTCCGCGGCTTCTATCAGCCGGCTGGAAGTTGTATCACCGAACGCCACCACTTCAACCTGCTTGCCCGCGCTCTTTTGCAAGTATTCCACTAACGGCAGATAATCGCCGTCGCCGGAAACAATCACCACCGCGTCCAAACTCGGCGCTAATCTGATAGCGTCAACTGTCAAACCGACATCCCAATCCGCTTTTTTCATTCCGGTGCTGAAAACCTGTAGATCTTTTTCTCTGGTCTCAATGCCGAGATTATACAAAGCTTCAAAAAAGGGTGTTTCTTCTTTAGTTTCGGTTCTCACCACGTAAGCGATCGCGCGAATTAGTTTCCGTCCGGCCACCGCCTCGCTGACAATGTTGCCAAAATTAACTTTCTGTCCGAACAGATTCTTCGCGGAATAGTACAAATTCTGCACATCAATAAACACCCCTACGCGTTGATCGGGGTGTTTCAAGGGATTGCGTTTGTTATTCATGGTTTTCAACATCTTCGTCAATTTCATCAGAGCCGCCGTCCACTTTTGTGGTCGGTTGTCCTAAGGTTTTTACTTGTTTTAATTTTAATTTTTTAGTCAACTCATCGTATGACTTCGTGTTCTCTTTTCTCAAATAACGTAACAGCCGGCGTCTCTCGCCCACCTTGCGGAGCAAACCGCGGCGGGAAGAATGGTCTTTGCTGTGTTGTTTCAAATGGTCGGCCAAATCTTTAATTTCCTCGGATAAAATCGCCACCTGAACTTCGGTGGAGCCGGTATCGCCCTCGTGGGTCTGATACTTTTTGATTATTTTAAGCTTTTTGTCCTTGTCTAACATAAGGTTTTAAATTTACAGGCCGCGGCGAGCGGGACAGGCGCCTTTCCGTGGTCCGTTCCTCTTTTTAATAAAGGAATTTAAATATGGAAATACTATATCAAAGACTGGGGTGTTTGTCAAGAAGGCCAATCAATCTGTTTTTATCCGCAGATAAAAACAGATTGATTGGCCCCCAGCTTTCCAGGACGGAAAGGTTGTGGGGGCGAAGTGAAAAAGAACAAATTACTGTTGTGGCTGAAGGTTGGCAGGGTCGTAGCCCATGTCATCCTCGTGACATGGAGGGCGCGGTTTGGAGTTCATGCGCATGCGGTTCAGGATCTCCTTTTCCATCTGGGCGAGCCGGGTCCGCGTAAGATCATCGTTCTGCCCGCGGAACTCTATTTCCGCGTCATCGGACTCGAAAAAGCCGTAGCGCATCCGAATAACATTCTCCTCTTCTGCGGTGAGCCCGCCTGCCTCTATGGCATGACGCACCTTAGCCGGAAGAGCCTTCAACTCTGCCTCTGTAAGTACTCTTTTCTCAGGCACTTCTACCCTCCTTATATACACAAATGAACCACGTAATGTCCGCCGACTTGACAGACACTGTGATAGCAACTGTGCCAAATCTTACCATAAAATCCGGAGTTTGTCCAGCCAACGACATAACACAAAACACAACTAACAAAACACATCGCCCATAATTCATAATTCATGATTCCTAATTCATCGTCCGCCGGCTTGCCAAACCACCTACCATAAACTATAATAACCATACTTAAATATTCAAAATTATGTCCAAACCAACCATCTACATCGGCGCTGACTATATGGGATTTGAGCTAAAAGAAAAACTGAAAATTTATATAAAAAATAAACTTAAAAAAGAAGTAAAAGATTTGGGGGCGAAAAAGCGTATTGAGTGTGATGATGCGATTGATTACGCGATAAAAGTAAGCCTCGCCGTGGTTAAAAATGAAAGTAATCGCGGTATTTTAATCTGCCACAGTGGACACGGCATGTGCATCACGGCCAATAAAATAACCGGCACGCGGGCATCAATCGGCTACAGCGTGGAAGGCGCGGAAATGCTCCGGCTTCATGATAACGGCAACATACTTTGCTTGGCCGCCAGCACGGTAAATTCCGCCAAAGCCTCCGCCATTGTAAAAAAATTTTTAGAAACTGATTTTAAACCGGTCGCTCGCCGCCTCCGCCGTTTGGAGAAATTAAAAAAATTAGAAAGTGAAACATTGTTAAATTGTTAAACTGCTAAATTGTTGTTCGCATTTTCGCACTTTTTCGTATTTCGCATGTATATGGAAATAATCCCATCGGTATTGGTTCAAACCGAAGAACAGTTTTTACAGCAAATGAAAGGGTTGGGGGATTCGGTTAAACAAATCCAGCTTGATATCGCTGATGGAAAATTCGTGCCAAACGTAACTTGGGCCAATCCGGCAGTGATAAAAAAAATGCGCAAACTCAATGTTGAACTGCATCTGATGGTTGCGGATCCGATCGCGGAGTTGAAAAGGTGGGTTGGCATAAAACAAATTAAACGGGTGCTATTCCATTATGAAAGCGCGGCAGACACAAAGAAAACCATAGAAAAAATAAAAGGTATGAACGCTTGGCAGGTTGGCATTGTCTTGAATCCTGACACGCCAGTCAGCGCGATTGAGCCGTACTTAAATCAACTTGACGCGGTAATGTTCATGGGCGTCCATCCGGGTTTCCAGGGCCAGTCACTGATTAAAGAAGTGCTGTCTAAAATAACAAAATTCACGGCAACATATCCAAAAATATTCACGGAGCTTGACGGCGCGGTGAACGAATCCAATCTGCCGGAGATCGTCAAAACCGGCGTGAACGCCATCTGCCCTGGCAGCGCCACTTTTGGGGCGGGTAAACCGGCAGAAAACATACAGAAGATGAGGAAAATCATTGACAAAAAATATTAGGAAACACCCAAAAGTAATTTTTAAACAATTTTCGATGAACTAATTTACAATTACTAAATGAAAGTGAACCATATCATTAAAAATTTAAACATTAGAAATTGTTTACAAATTAAAAATTGAAAATTAAAATTCAACTATGTACGACCTCGTAATCATCGGCGCGGCGGCGGCCGGCTGTTCCGCGGCCATCTACGGCGCGAGAAGAAATTTAAATCAAATCATCGTTGCCAAAGATATTGGCGGCGAAGTTGCTTTATCCGGCGTGGTAAACAATTGGCCGGGACAAATTGAAACTACCGGCTTCAAATTGGCGCAGGATATGCTTAATCATGTTAAATCATATAACGTGCCAATTGATGTTGGGTATAAAATAATCGGCATCAAAACGGAAAAAAAACACCATCTCGTAATCGCGCGCGACGATGCTGGCAAAGAAAAAATCTATAAAACCAAAGCGGTGTTGGTTGCCAGCGGCATTCATCCGCGATCATTAAATATACCGGGAGAAAAAGAATTACGCGGCAAAGGCGTCACCTACTGCACCACTTGCGACGGCCCGCTTTTCCGAGGCAAGACAACGGTAACCATCGGCGCCGGCAATGCCGCGTTAGAATCAGCCATGATGATGGCCGGTATTGCTAAAAAACTTTTTTTAATCACCCGCTATCCGAATAATAAAGAAAGTAAAGGCGGTTTTCCCAAAGGCGAAGATATTTTAATTGAAAAAGTTAAATCTCTGCCTAATGTGGAAATAATTTATCAAGCTGATACTAAAGAAATTATCGGCAAAGAAAATGTTACCGGTTTAAAATATCTTGATACCAAAAAAAATAAAACCCAAGAAATCGCGGTTGACGGCGTGATGGTGCATATCGGCATGCTGCCGAATTCTGACTTTGTCACCTGCGGCAAAAAAAATCCGCTCGGCGAGATTGAAGTGAATATCAAATGCCAAACCGACTGCCCGGGAATCTTCGCCGCCGGCGATGTTACGAACATTCCTTTCAAACAGATCGCCATCTCCGCCGGCCACGGCGTCACTGCGGCGTTGTCGGCGATTGAATATATAAATAAATGGAAAGAGTGAATACCACGTAACATGGAACACGAAACACATAACAACGAAACCGAACGCGTTATCGCCCCGCAGACTCAAGTTGGTGAGGAGGTGATTGACATTACTTTAAGACCCCAAAACCTGGTTGATTTTGTCGGCCAAAACCACATCAAAGACCCGTTGAACATCTCCATTGAAGCGGCGCAAAAACGCAATGAACCGATTGAGCATGTTTTGCTTTACGGCAACCCGGGGTTGGGAAAAACGACTTTGGCAAATATCATCGCCAAAGAAATGAACGGCAATATTAAAGTAACCGCCGGACCGGCGCTGGAGCGGGTGGGCGACCTGGCGGCGATTCTTTCTAATCTGGAAAAAGGCGATGTTTTGTTTATTGATGAAATTCATCGCATGAACAAAACCATTGAAGAAGTCCTGTACGCGGCAATGGAAGACTTTGCGGTGGATATTATAATCGGCAAAGGCCCGGCCGCGCGCACCATGCGCATGCCCTTGAATAAATTCACACTGATCGGCGCCACGACCAAAATCAGTTTGCTCTCAAGTCCGTTGCGCGACCGATTCGGCCATGTTTTCCATTTGAATTTTTACGAGCCGGAAGATATTGAAAAAATCGTTAATCGCAACGCTAAAATTTTAACCGCGGAAATTGAACCCGAGGCAGTCTCGCTAATCGCCGCGCGTTCTCGCCGCACCCCGCGCGTCGCCAATCGCCTGTTAAAACGAGTGCGCGATTTTGCGGAAGTCAGGTTTGGTGGTAAAATACACAAAGAAGCCGCGCGGTCAGCTCTTGAGATGCTTAATGTTGACCAACACGGCCTGGATGAAGTTGACCGAAAAATTCTCCACGCGATTATCCACAAATTTTCCGGCGGTCCGGTCGGCCTCAACACTCTGTCCGCCGCGATTGCCGAGGAAATGGATACGATTGAATCAGTCTATGAGCCGTATTTGATGCAAATCGGCATGCTGGAACGCACGCCGCGCGGACGCAAAGCCACTCGTTCAGCGTACCAACATTTGGGTGTGGAAAACAAATATAGACCGCGAGAAGAAATATTTTAAAAGGCCGACAATGCTTACAAAGCTTACAATGCCCACCAAGCCTTGTCAGCCTCGTAAGCCTCGTAAGCCTCGTAAGCCTCGTAAGCCTCGTAAGCCTCGTAAGCCTCGTAAGCCTCGTAAGCCTTTATGCTAACCGTTCCTCTCTATTTTTTCCTCTTCGCCTACCTGATTTTTCTGGCGATTTTTGCCGTATTTTCCATTTTAAACTTTTATCATATTCTGGAAACTGCTTCGTTCACGCTGGTAAGTTTTATCACCACTTTTTTTATCTTTTCCCTGACTATTCTTACTTTATATTTTACTCAGCAGTTGCTGATTGAAATAGACTGGCAAACTCCGATTATTTTATTCAACAGCGATTGGATTTCTAATATATTCCAATTCTAAAATGACTCAATCGTTACTGATTTTTGAAGCGAGGACTGTGTGACGAGCTCGCACGAGGAGTTCCGCAGCGAAAAAATCAGTAACGATTGAGCCAAACGTATCCTATGCAAATCGAACACCTCATTAAACAAAAACCCTACGAAAAAATTGAATACTTTTTGCGCCGTCATCCCCTTACTTTCGTGCCGATTTTTTTCGTCTTTACCATCCTAATGCTCGTGCCGTTCGTGATCTATTTTTTAATCAATAATCTTTTTCCACAGCTTTTAACCGGCCAATTATCCTACCCGGTATTAACGCTATTTGCCAGTATTTTTTACTTAAGCATTTATTTGTTTTTCTACGGCCAATTTATTGATTTTTATCTTGACCTTTGGATCGTCACCAACGACCGCATTGTTGACATTGAACAACATGGACTCTTCTCCCGTTCCATTTCTGAACTTGACCTATATAACATTCAGGATGTTACGGTTGAGGTGACCGGCTTCTTTGCCACAATGTTTAAATATGGAAATTTATTCGTCAAAACATCTTCTGATAATTCGCAGATCATTTTCCATGATATCTCCAATCCGAACGAAGTCCGCCAAGCCCTGATTGAACTCGCCGAACAAGACCGCAAATTTCATCACGCGGGTTAGGTATTTGAATTAAATATGTATTGGTTTTTAGAACTAAGTTTGTCAACTCAAATCTTGTTCGTTTACTTCCTGCTGATAAATCTAATCAGCTTTTTTTACATCGGCATTGATAAAATGAAAGCCCAACTAGACCGCCGCCGCGTCAGTGAAAAAACCCTCTGGCTCCTGGCGCTCATCGGCGGTTCGCTCGGAACCCTGCTTGGCATGCATTTCTTCCGCCACAAAACTAAAAAAATATCGTTTCAAGCGGTACTGGCGATAATTCTGGCGATTCAGATATTTTTGATTTTGTCGGCAGTCTAAACACTTGCAAATAAAATCCGCCTCTCAGCGGATTTTTACTTACACACTTATTCACTTACTAACTCATTAACTATTTTCCCCCGCTCTCCCGCTATACTCGCCCGTCTCGGTGTTGACGAGAATCTCCTCGCCTTCCTTAATAAAAATCGGCGCGTAGACTATCAAACCATTATCCATAACAGTCTCTTTCGTCACATTGCCGGACGCGCTGTCGCCCTTGATCGCCGGCGGAGCGTCTTTGACAATATATTTAATTTTTTTCGGCAGCTGCATAGCAACGACTCTACCTTCATTTGTCGCCATCACCACTTCTAAACCCTCTTTAAGATACTTTACGTCATCACCCAATAAATCCGCGTCAACATCAACGGTTTCAAAAGTATCTTTGTTCATGAAAGAGTAAGTTCTGGTGTTATTGTATAAATATTGCATGTTGACGTATTCAACGCTGACCGTGTCAACTGCTTCCCCGCTCTTGTAAGTAATTTCCGTGCCTTTGCCGGAAGAAATGCTTTTCAATTTTGTTTTAACAAAAGCCGAACCCTTGCCCGGGTTGACAAACTGCGCGAAAGTCACCACATATAAATCATTGTTGTGTTTTATCACCGCGCCTTTGTGGATGTCAGTCGTGTCGCCCATACTTTTGACAAACTCTAAATACTAAACCCTAAACTTTAAACAGTTTGGCTGCCGGTAATGTTATCACATTTTCTATATTCTGACAAGAAGCGAAAATTTGTACTAATCTATCTACTCCAAGCGCGATACCCGCTGATGATGGCATCTGCCCGACAGCTGAAACAAACTCTTTATCAATATCGTATACATCTTTCCCAAGCTTCTGTCTTAACTTTTGCTCTTCTTGCAAGCGTTTTAATTGCTCGCCGGCGTCGGTCAGTTCGGAAAACGCGTTCGCTAATTCCATGCCATTCACATAAACCTCAAACCGTTCGGCGTAACGCGGATCTGACGCGGATAAACGCGACAGCGCCGCCATCTGCGCCGGATAATCATAAACAATCACCGCCCCCATCTCTTTCAATTTCGGTTCAATCTCATTCAAAAATATCCGATAAAATAAATCTTCATAGCTTTCGCTACTATTCACATTATATTTTCTCTCCACACACAACTCAAACATTTTTTCACTCGTCAAATACCCGTCCAACTCCACCCCGACAATTTTTTTCCACAAATCTCTCATACTAATCCGAATGGAGCATGGAGCATGGAGCATGGAGCAAATATTTTTCGTTCGGTGTTCCGTGTTCAATGTTCCGTGTTCCATCAACTTTTGTATAACAAATCCAACCAACCCCTCCACATCATCCATAATCAATCTATAATCGCTCTCCGCCCTATACCATTCCAGCATCGTAAACTCCGGATTATGAGTTCCGCCGAAACTTTCATAATCGCGGTAGCACTTTCCCAAAGAAAAAATCCTGTCAAACCCGGCCGCCAGCATCTTTTTCATGGTGTATTCCGGCGAAGTGTGGAGATAACCGGAAAATTCCTCGCCCCGCTCATTGTGCAACTTAACCGACATCGGCGAAAGATATGGCTCTTGCCCGGGGACTTTGACGATATTTGGCGTGTCAACTTCAGTAAACCACTGCGACCAAAACCATTCGCGGATCAATTTCAAAACCGCGAATCGCAGTTCCAATGTATGTTTATTTTTACTGATGTGAGCAACATGATTCATAACGCGGCCATGGTGATAATGTTTTTTCACTTTGGGTGGAATTGTTTTTAACCTTTCGTCCTTTCATAACTTTCACGTGGACTCATCAATGCCGAAATAATCGGCAGAGGTCAGGCGGCGTCGGAGGCGCGCATGTGCACGCCACCCGACCCGCTTTTTTGTTTTGTGCTCCTCCTTGCATTACTCAACCAGACACGAAGGACTGGACCTCGCTGAGCGAGTTGATGAAGCCAGCCCGCGCGGGGTTGCCCGCGATGAAGTCCCGCTCGTACTCGGGCGTGAACTGGTTGATGACCAGACCCACCCGCGCACCGAGAGCGAACGGCAGAGCGAGGTCGAGCTCGAAGATGTCGCCGATGACCGTGACCGCTTCCCAGTCGACGCTGTTGGTCTCGCGCAGACGCTCGAGAACCTCGAAGTACGCCGAACGGCGCAGGTACACCGGACGGGACAAACCCGGAAGCGTGACCGACTCGGCCACATGATCCGGACGACCGTCGACGAGGTACTTTTTGGCGCCGCCGATGACGCGCTCGCACATGCTCGCCAGCTCGTCGTTGCCCGCGCTGAGCGTGACGATCTTCTTGCGAACGCCTTCAGTGTGCGAGTTGGTGACGACGTAGACCGCGATCTCGTCGTTCGCGCACAGCTCGCAGAGCATCTGACAGGCCCCGTCCTTGAACGCCACCCCCGAGAGGGAGTAGTTGTTCGTGTAGAGGAAGTCCATCAGACGCTCTCTGTCCGTACGATCGGCGTACGCTCCGAAGTGGTCGAACACCCGCCGAGCGATGGCACGCATGCGCAGGTAGGGATCAACCGTCGCCGGAGCCACGATGAGGCCATTGTACAGCCAGCCGTTCTCACCGGGGTTGGCGGCGATTTCAGCTTCGGCGGACAGCAGAACCGGCGTCACTTCCTCGGCTTTCTTGCCGAGAAGAAGACGCAGATCTTCCGCGTATCCGGTAACGTACGGCTTACCCTCCTCTTCCGCGTCAGTGATAGTTCCATCAAAGTCCAGCACCACAAGCCGCTTTCCCATGACACGTCCTTTCATTTGTTGTTGTATGAGACAGACAATGAGTCTCATTTCCTCATTTTTATCACAAGTGAAGAAAAAAAACAATAGTATGTATAACAAAACCCCCGACATGGGGGGGTTTTTACAATCGCTTGTTAATTGCTAATTGCTAGTTATTAATTGTTAATCGGTTGTGGCGCGGGAGCTCCTGATGTTCCTTGCGGAGGAGACAGTGGTTGTTGAACCTGCTGTGGCGCTGAATTTTGTTGAAATGCTCCCGGTTTTTCAAACCCGCCATTCATATTATTATTGGTCGGCTGAACCATCATTGGCTCTTTAACTTGATTAATCTGAATCTCCGGTTTGAATTCATTCACCGGTTGCGGCTTGGGTTCAGAGTTTTGAAAATTCTGCGGCGCCGGAGAAGCTTGCGGCATCATTGGCTTTGGCGCAAAATTATTTTTCTGCGGCTGTTCCTGAAGATCTTCTTTAAAATTTTCTTTTGACGGATTTATCGCGTTAGGCGCTTGTCCGCCCGCCGCGCCTTGCCCCACAACTTCCGGCGATTGTATTTTCAAATCCTGAATAAACTCTTGTTTAGAGTTAAATTTCTGCTGAAAATTCTGCGACTTTTGATTAAGCGTGTTCATCACCCCCGATTTCATTTCCTGCCCCATCCCTTCAAACTTTTTATTGAATTGCTCAAATTCTTCCAGTTTTTTTATCTCGCCAAGTTGTCCGGTGATGGCTTCGGTTTGTTTTTGAATCGCTTGATCAAAAAACTTATTCATTGGCATTGGTCCGGATTATTGGTCGTGATGCGGCTGAAAAATTTGTCCGGTTCTTTTTGCGCTTGTTCAACAAACTGAACTTTTACTTCTTGTCTAATTTTGTCAAGCATTTCCAACTTTTTTGGATCGGTTTTCATTTTGTCTTCAAACGCGTTCATTAATTGAAAGGTCGTCGGATCAGGCCTCTGCGCCATTTGTTCGCTGAAACGAGTAAATTCTTCAGACACTCCTTGGCCGTCCGGCTGATTGAACTGTCCTTGAAAATTATCAATCATTTTAGAGCGTTGATTATCCATTTCTTGATTCAAATTCGCGTCGTCAAATTTAACCCGCTTGCGCATTTCTTCCATGACCCGCAGTTTGTCCACATCCGGCGCGCCTAAAGCAATATCAGAAAAGTAACGCCCGAGCGCCGGCCTGGCCTGCGCGTTATCATCAAATTTTTGATTAGCTTGTTCAACTTGATTTTGAAACTTGCGCGCCGCCATATCCTTTACCGTCTCCATCTTGCCCATAATCTCCGGCGGCAATTCCGGCGCGTTTTCCAGCTGGTCAAAAACTTCCATCTGCTGCAATCCGTCGCCATTGATTCCGTTGACATAATTTTCAAATTTTTGCGCTCTCTCGCCGACAGGGATCTTTTTCATTTGCGCTCCAAATCTCTTGAACGCGTTGTCTTGCGCCTGACGAATCGCGTCCTTGGCGAATTCCGGAACAAATTGTTCCACTCGCTTTAGTACTTCAAGATTTTTAATATCTTTAAATTCACTGCCCGGCTGATTTTGCATGGCAACATCAAAATATCCTGCCAAAGAATCGGCATCCTTCACCACGTCGGTAACAACTCCGGCGGTATTTTCCGCTGTCGCCTGACGCGCGGCATCAATTTTCCCAATCATCTCCGCCGCGAACTGCGGCGGCATATTTTTTATCATCCCGCCTTCAATCAGTTCAAAAACCTTCTGTTGTTTAATCTGCTGATCCAAAATATTGGTAATGAATTTCCCGACATTTTTATCCCCGCCGGCCTGCTCTTTTTGCAAATCCTGCGTTAGATTTTTCAAATCAGCGATTTTATTTTGAAATTTTTCCAATGATCCGGCGACTGCTTCCAGCGTCTTGCTATCGGTCGACTGTTGCGCCATCAATTTTGTCGCGTCGGCTAATTCCTGATTGGCGTGTTCAAGTTTTAATTCCGCCTTTTTCACCGGGTTGAAAGTGAAGGCTTCGCTAAACGCCCGGCCGAATCTTTTAAAACCGTAGAAAAAACTGTTTGGTAAAATTTTAGCGTTACTCGCTCCCAAATCTTGAAGGGTAACTTTGGAATCCATTTGCGCTTCCACGGATACTGGTTGTTCTTCAGCGACCGCTGGCGCCGTTGATTCTTCTGTTGTTACTGTTGGCGCTGACTCTGTCGGTTCTGTCGGTTCTGATGTCAAAACCGGTTCTGATGAAACTTCGGTAGCCGATTCGCTAGGCAATGAAACCGCAGCTGGAACGTCAGCCGGCACTTCAGCCGCGACTTCTGATTGCGCCAAAGCCGGTTTAATAATTAAAAAAACAGCCGCCAAAAGTATAACGCCTGTTAAAATCGCGGCACTTTTTAAGGCGGCCGCCTGTCCTCTTGTTTGTGAAAACATAAAAATTAGTTTAAATGTGTTATCAATGGTTATAGTATAGCACAAAAAACAGGTTTTGTCAACTTTTATCTAAATCGCTACCTAAACCACTGGCGTTTGACTAATGCCCATGTATTTGTTATAATTTTCGCACAAATCAAGCTGGGCCCGTAGCTTAGCTGGTATAGCGCCGCGTTTGCATCGCGGAGGTCAGCGGTTCGATCCCGCTCGGGTCCACCAGTTTACGCCAAGAAGCGTAAGCGAAGTTGCGCCGAGGTAGCTCAGTGGTAGAGCAGAGGACTGATTTTCGGTCCATCCCAAAGTAATTTGGAATTAAAAACTGGGTGAATTCGGGGAAATCCTAACCCGCCAGTTGGCGGACGGACAATCCCGAGCCGAGTCCTGATGGTTTAAGGTGTCAGGAAAGGTGTAGAGACTAGCGCGTGAGCGCCAACAATAATCGCGCATTAGCGCCCAGCTCCGCCTCTTTGACGGATGAAGAGATAGTCCAATCCTTGCAGAAATGCAAGAAAACAAACAAGGAAAATCCTTGTGTCGCGAGTTCGATCCTCGCCCTCGGCACTTGCTGAATAATTGAACCTACGGTATAATACTTTCGTCAGTTTACCGTAGGTTCAATTTTATGAAAAAAAAGAAACAGAACGCAATTCGGTTGAGAAAACGCGGGTGGAGCTATAATGAGATCAACCGATCATTAAAAATAGCCAAAAGTACGCTGTCTTTCTGGTTGAAGGAAGTAAAAATTTCTCAGAAAGCCAAAATAAGGATTAGAGAACGCGTGAACAAAACAAGCATTGCCGCGCTTGTTCACAGAAATAAATTACAGACAGAATACGCGCGTATTCGCGCCCTGAAAATTCGTCGGAGTAGCTCTAAAACAATCGGGCGTCTGACAAATAGGGATCTTTTATTGATTGGTTCGGCGCTTTATTGGGGTGAGGGATATAAAAAAGGAGCCGAAGGCAGTGTTTGGAAATGTGTGGACTTTACAAATTCTGATCCGAAAATGGTCGCGATTATGATGAGATTTTTTAGAGAAGTATGCGAAGTTAAAACCGAAAATTTTAAAATTCAATTAATGTTACACTGTGGTCTTTTAGCCCAAGAAGCGGTTAATTTTTGGTCTAAAATGACCAAAATTCCAACCAAACAATTTCTTAAAGTTTCCATTATAAACAGTAAAAAAAAAAAAAAAAAATCAAAAACTCTACTCAAGTATGGCACTATTCATATAAGGGTTTATAATGTGGATCTATTCCACAAAATAATCGGACTCGTTGATGGTTTAAAAATAAATACCGGGGCGTAGCTCAGTCGGTAGAGCGCCTGGTTTGGGACCAGGAGGCCGCAGGTTCAAGTCCTGTCACCCCGACCAATCAAAACTTAATGATTTTTCAGGACGATACGATTGCTCGCTCGCCCCGCCGGAGTTTATCCCGCACGGCGATGCGGGAGCGGGTCTCGCTTCGCAAAAAGC
This sequence comes from Candidatus Magasanikiibacteriota bacterium, assembly GCA_016214105.1. GTDB lineage: Bacteria > Patescibacteriota > Patescibacteriia > Magasanikbacterales > UBA922 > 2-12-FULL-43-12. The sequence goes on along the minus strand of JACRPD010000030.1, from coordinate 249 downwards.
CCGTTGTTTCGGGATTAAATCAAACGGCGGGCGAAGCCCGACGAAGACTTGTTTTGAAAGCAGGCGGCGGTTCGTTCCAATTTTTTCCAACAACGATTTGATTTCATCAAATTCGTTGGACGAAGCCAGTTTTTCGGCGTGGTGAGCGGTTAAAATCCATTCGCGCAAAGGTTCGATCCAATTGTTGCCCTTTCGCCCAAAATCAGACTTCCTTCGCTGGAGGTCTGTTTTGGTGGTGATGAGCTCGTC
>JACRPD010000017.1 GCA_016214105.1 Candidatus Magasanikiibacteriota bacterium | reverse complement strand
TATGAAATTAAAAAAACCGGCGTGAAATTAAAATGAAGAATTTCGCGCAGATAAAATTCTTTAAGACAAAAAATCTTCGCAATTATAACGAGGATTTTTTGTTTTTTTAATCAAATTCAACGCAATGTGTTTGTTAATTGAGTTTTGTGTTCTGCCCCGCGCCGTCGTTCCCGAATTCGGAACCTGCCCGATCGCTTGACATTTTTTCTATTACCTGTATAATGACTTTACAGCTGATTTGCTAAGTATACCTATTATGTGGAAGAATAGAAAATCGTATCCGATTGTTTTATTTTTGCTGCTGGTATTTTTGCCTTTTAATATGGCTCAAGCGGCCGTTAGCCAGTATGTTTATCGCGCTTCCACGGAAATAAAATCAGAACTGCCGGAGGTAACGACAGGCGCTCAATCGGGCGCTTTTATTTTTGAGCAGGATATCGTTATTCCGCCCGGCCGAAACGGATTGCAGCCGGATTTAAAACTGCGATATAATAATCAGGATGAAGACCAGTCAAATATCGCGGGATACGGCTGGTCTTTTTCCATTCCGTATATTCAAAGATTACCCAAAAAAGGGGTTGACCGGCTTTATGATGAAAATTATTTTTATTCCAGTTTGTCCGGAGAAATTGTGCCGATAAGTTTGACGGACGGCGTCAATGGGCAGTATGGCGCCAAAGTGGAAACCGGTAATTTTTTAAATTACGCGTTAACTAATAACAAATGGGTGGTTACGGATAAGACCGGCGCGGTTTACACTTTTGGCAAAGATTCTTCCGCGCGGCAAGATGACGCGAACAATATTGATCACGCGTATAAATGGCTTCTGCAAGAAGTTCGCGACACCAATGACAATTATATAAAATACGAATATTTTAAAAACAACGGACAAATCTATCCGGAGCGAATTATTTATACCGGGCATGGCGTTGTCGATGGTATTTTTGAAGTGATTTTCAATCGCGAGGCGCGCGCGGACACCTCGGTAATGTATAACGCCGGTTTTAAAATTCGCACGCAATACCGAATTTCAAATCTTACGGTAAAAGCCAATGGCGAGTGGGTGAGAAAATATGATTTCAGTTATATCGCCGGCGATAATGGCAAGCGATCTTTGCTTAGCGGCATAGTTGAGTCTGGAAATAAGGACGGAAATATAATTACTTTGCCGCCGACCGCATTCACCTATCAGCAAAAAGAAAAAGGCTGGACATTTGACGGTTATTACGCGCCGAACTGGGGGACTTGGGCTAGTTATCAAGATAAAGGACAGCGCATCGCCGACGTAACCGGCGACGGTTTGCTGGATTTATTTTCCAGCGATGACGCGAATAGCAACGGAACTTTAATAAATAAACTGTCTTTTATAAATAACGGCAATGGCGGATATACCAATGGCGGCGGATCGCCTACGCCGATAACTATGGGCGGCCACGATGATGGCGTGCGTCTTGGCGATGTCAATGGCGATGGCATGCTTGATTTTGTGTATGGGAAAATAGATGATACGGTGTATAAGCCGACCAAAGTATTTATCAAAAAAATCGGACAGAATAACTGGGTAATGGATGAAAATTATCAGTCGCCGGCTTGGTTTATAACCGCGTCGCCAACCAACGGCATTTTGGATAATTGCGTTCGTCTGGCGGACATAAACGGCGATGGGTTGGCGGATGTATTAAAATATACTCCTTGGATTAAAAATATTTATATCAATAAGGGAGATGGCAACTGGGAGTCAAACAGCGAGTACTCTATTCCGCCGAGCTATTATATGTGTTCGCAAATGAACAATCCCTATGAAACGGTAATGATGGATGTTAATGGCGACGGGCTGGAAGATTTTATTTATTCCGGATCTGTCACCGTTAGCGACAGCAGCACCCAAATACTGCCGAAGGCAAGCACTTGTTTAAATGTTGATGGCGGAAAAAATTATGATTGTTCTTATTCGCTTGACGCGCAATACACGCCTGATACGCCATATTTGGGTGGCGGCCTGCCAAACACTTATGACGGCGCCAATGTTTTTTTGGATATCAACGGCGATGGCCTGGTTGATTTCGCGCGCGGGCAAGGACTAAAACCAAACGACCCTTTGGTGGTATATATAAATAAAGGCGATGGCACGGGCTGGGCATATGATTCCACCCAGACTCTTCCAACATCTCTTCTTACGGATCAAGGGGGCGGAGATTGGAAGGACAATGGTTGGCGCATAATAGATGTGAATGGCGATGGTTTGAGCGATTTTTTACGGCTTGGCGGCGAGGGCGGCAATGGAGTATATTTGAATAAGGGGCAGAAAGCGGATTTACTTATTCGCGTTGACCACAGTAAAAGCGCGATTACCGAAGTAACCTACAAAACCGCGCAAATGCTCAAAAAGACTGACGGCAAGCCAGCTAATCCAAAACTGCCTTTTATGGTATATGTGGCGGACAAAATCACGACTGATGACGGCTTGGGCAACAAAGCAACGACGAGTTATCAATATGAAGGCGGGAAATATTATTTTAATAATTATTTGGATAAACGTTTCGCCGGATTTCAGATAGTAAGCAAAACCGACGCGTTGGGGAATGTTACCAAACAATATTTTCATCAGGGCGATGAAACTGATAGCGCTTTAGGCGAGTACGCGGACCAGCCGGCGAAAATTAATTTGATGTATCGCGAGGATTTGTTGGATAATAGCGGACAATTGCAAACTCAAACACTCAATAAATTTGGTTTGGCGGATTTGGGTAATAATCGCAGTTTTGTTTTTAATTCTGAGACTATCAAAAAAAGCTATGATAGCGCGGGCGCGGAAAAATCTAGCGCGGAAAGTTTTGAGTATAATAATACAAACGGCAATTTGACTAAAAAGACCGAATGGGGAGAGGTGTCAACGCCCAATATCGGCGTATTTACGGATGTGGGCGCGGATGCCAGAATTCAGACATATTCTTACGCCACAAACGCCGCGAAAATCATCGGTCTGCCGTCTCAAGAAACTGTCGCTGATTCAAGCGGCGCGAAAATTCGCGAAACAATTTCATATTATGATAATTTGCCTTTTGGACAGGCGAGCGTTGGCAATAAAACAAAAGAAAGAAATTGGATAAGCGGAAACCAATACGCGGACAATCAAAAGACCTACAATAATTTCGGCTTGGCAATGAAATCATACGACGGTAATAATAATCTGACGACGATGACTTATGATTCAGTTAATCTTTATCCGGCAACTGTTGTCAACCCGCTCGGACAAACGGTTAAATACCAATATGATTACGCGGTCGGCAAACCGAAGCAGACAATAGACGCGAATAATTACGCGTATGAAACAGCTTTTGACCCGCTCGGCCGGGTTAAGCAAAAACGGATACCGGATGCGAGTAATCCAACAACTTTGGTCGTTTCAGCCGAATATTTTTATACTGACAATGCCAATCCGCGCGTAATTCAGACAAAAAAATATTTAGACAACGACAACGCCGTTGATTCTTATTCATACCTGAACGGCTTGGACAAAACGATTCAAGAACGAACCGAAGCGGAAAACAATTTTTCCGTGAAAGATTTCGCGTATAATAAATTGGGCATGGTTCAGGCGGAGACGCTGGCGTATTCTTCCGTTGGTTCCGCGCAAACTTCGCCGACAACAAACACCAATCTATTCACCTACTATACTTATGACGCTTTGAAGCGGGTAAAAACCATCACCAACGCGGTCGGCGCTACTTCCAATAATTATTCCAATTGGAAAGTTTCCACTACCGATGTTAAAGGAAATACCAAAGACTATTATAATGACGCGTTTGGACGTTTAATTCAGGTAGTGGAAAAAATCACCAATCCGGCGCCAACGAATTACAACACGTTGTCGCGTATAATTATGATTCACTCAATCGAAAAACCGCCGAAGACAGCGCGACACAAGCCGGAGTTGAAGTAAATTATACTTATGATGTTGGCTGTACAAACGGCATCGGCAGGTTGTGTAGCGTGAAAAGCAGCAGTATAATTACAAATTATAATTATAATGCCTTGGGGCAGGTGGCGAAGGAAACAAAAAACATTGACGCGACAAATTATATCACCCAATACGCTTATGACCGAGCAGGCAACACCAAATCAGTCATCTATCCGGACAACAGCGAAGTAAAAAATCAATATAATTCCGCCGGCTTACTTGAAAATATTTCTAAAAAAGAAAGCGCGAACAATACTTTTGTAAATGTGGTTAATAATTTTGATTATTCTCCGCTCGGACAGATTGCTTATCAAGAAAATAGCAACGGCACGGTTACGACAAACACTTACGATGAAAATAAGCTTTACCGTCTTACTTATCAAGAAAATAGCAACGGCACGGTTACGACAAACACTTACGATGAAAATAAGCTTTACCGTCTTACGCACAAAGTGACGACCGGGTATGAGCAAGAATCATCAGGCGCGACGACCGTAACAACCACTCAAATGTTTTATCCAACCGCCGGAGACGGATACATTTACAAATCCAACACTTCTTGGGACGCGACGCATGACGCGACATCAGGCAGTTCTGCTTCTTATGCATCGATTCAAGCAGTTGTCGGCGCGGCGAAGTCAACGGCCGGCTATTATATCTATCGGTCATTCTTACCTTTTGATACTTCTTCAATTCCTGACGACGCCAAGGTTACGTCGGCCTCGCTCAATATCTACGCCTACTCGAAGAAAAATAATGATAATGATGGCGATGATTTTGTGACGCTTGTTCAGACATCTCAGGCGGGCACGACGACACTTGCCAAGGAAGATTTTGATCAAACCGGAGCCATGGATAATCCAATCGAAGGCATTGATTTAAGCGAGCGTAAAGATATTACCGACATCGCAATTGGCAAGTATCTCACCTTCAACTTAAACCCCACCGGGCTGGGTTGGATTTCCGCGACCGGTACGACTAAGCTGGGATTGCGCGAAGGTCATGACGTGATTGATTCTCCCTTCGCCACATCTTCTGTGGCCTCAATACAGTACAACTATCTGTATATTCTTTCATCCGAATACTCCGGCATTGCTAAAGATCCGTATCTCTCCATCACTTACACACAAACAACCGCGAGCAATCTCGAACTAACAACTACCACACTCCAAGATTTATCCTACACCTACGACGCGGTTGGCAACATTACGCAAATAATTGACACGGGAAATTTTGACACCGCCAAAACGAGCGATTATACTTACGATGATTTATATCGTTTAAAATCCGCCGCAATCACTAACGCAAAAAATAATCAAAATTATACACAAACATACAGCTATGACGCGATCGGAAACATATTAAACAAATCCGACGTTGGCGATTATGTTTATTCGCAAACAGGATATACAAATCCGCGCGCCGTAACTAAAATCGGAAATAAAACTTTCACCTACGACAACAACGGCAATCTCGCCAGCGACGGCGCGACGACGTACAAATGGGATTACCAAAACCGCATGGTGTCCTCCGGCGGGATAGCAACTTCCGCGACTACGAGCACTGCCGCCGCGACAACCACAACCATAAAATTTTATCCAACCGCCGGAGACGGGAACATCTTCAAATCCGGCTATTCTTGGGACATAGCGCATGACGCGACGTCTGGTTCAGGATATTCCACGACATTTACTTACATTCTTACAGGACCATCCAAATCAGCCACCAGTTATTTCATCTATCGTTCATTTCTGCCTTTTGACACCTCTTCCATTCCTGACGACGCGACAATCACTTCCGCCTCGCTCAATGTCTACGCTCAATCAATATCTAACAATGACAATGACGGCGATGACTTTATCACGCTTGTGCAGACCTCTCAAGCGAGCGCGACGGCTCTCTCTGTAGCAGACTTCGACCAAGCGGGGAGCATTAATAACCCCACCGAAGGCATCAACTTAAGCGAGCGTAAAGACCTTACCAACATCGCGCTCGGCAAATATCTCACCTTCAACTTAAACACCACCGGGCTCGGTTGGGTCTCTACGACCGGCACAACGAAATTAGGTCTGCGGGAAGGCCACGATGTCATTGATTCAGCATTTGGCAGTTCATCAACAACGTCAACACTTTTTAATTATTTTTCCATCTTTTCAGGAGAATACATCGGCACCACCCAAGACCCCTATCTCACCGTCACCTACACCCAGCCAACAACGAATACAACCACGACGACTGTCACCAACGAAGTTACCTACGGGTACGACGAATCCGGGCAGAGAGTTAAGAAAACCGAGAGTGGAAAAGTTTCCATTTACCCAAACAAGTTGTATAATATTGAAAACGCCCTTCAACCTGGTTCAGGGCAGGGTAAAATTAAAAAACACATCTTTGCCGGAGATAATTCAATCGCCACGATTGATGACAATAAACTAATATATCACCATACTGATCACTTATCCGGAAGCAATGTTGAAACCGACAAAAACGGCTTTGTGGTTGAAGTTTTGGACTATTTCCCATTCGGCAGTGTTCGCACCGACAACAAATACACCGCCTACGAAAACGATAAAAAATTCACGGGTTATGAACTTGACGCGAGCGGGTTGTATTACGCGGGACAGAGGTATTACGATGGTGAAGTGGGGAGGTTTGTGGGGGTGGAT